>PEZQ01000009.1 GCA_002763265.1 archaeon CG10_big_fil_rev_8_21_14_0_10_43_11
GCTGTTTCTTTTGCGTGCTCTGCAGACACAATGTCTGGTTCAGTTCGCAGTTCAATAAGCGGAATACCAATGCGGTCAAGGCGATAGGTTACTGTGTTGTCTGTCTCATCCATTTTTCGTCCCGCATCTTCTTCAAGACTGAGCATGTTTACGCGAACAGGTCCTTTTTTTGTGTCAATGTGACCATCTTCGCCAAGAAGCGCAGTTCGCTGAAAACCAGCGGTGTTGCTGCCGTCAACTACTGCTTTTCTCATGACAAAGATTTCATCAAGAATTTTCATGTTCAACAGGAATGCTACTTGCAAAGCCACACCTAACGCGTCAGAGTCAATGTTATGTGGGGGCTCTTCATCAATGTCAACCAAACAATCATTTTGGTCATAACATTCGTAGATGAATGTCTTGTCTTTTGCGCTCTCAAGCTTTGCTGCAACATCAATTTCTCCCATTTCTCCTGCAACACTCGTGAGCTTTCGCATAATAGTATAATCAGGCGTATCAAAACGCAACTGGGACGGACAGTCACAAAATAATTTATGCGTGTCAAGCTGCACATGCAGTTCAAGACCGCACTTGAATCCAAGCTTTTTGTAATCAATCATCTTTTTTTCACCAGTTAGTAGAGAAATGTGTCAACAAGCGAGCGCGTGCCAAACTCTCGTGCCATGTTTGTTTGCATAAGTTCACGCACTTTTTTTGCATCCTTGGTCTGACCAAGCACCCACGCGAGTTTGATAAACGCGGTTTCTGAAAGCATGTCATAACCATTCATAAACCCAATATCACGAAGCACCCTGCCGTTCGAGTACACAAGCAGGCTTGTCCGTCCGTATACACATTGCGAGGTTTGCACAAAAAACACGCCCTTTTTTGCAGCAGCGCGCAAATGAGGTTCCCAAGATGGCGTTGCATTGATTGGCACGTGACCAAAGCCTGTTCCTTCAATCACAAAACCTTTGACGCCGTCTTTGACAAGAAAATCAATCATTTTTGGATTGCTGTTTGGATGCACTTTAATGAGGGCAACGTCCTTGCTAAACTTGTTTGAAAACGTAACCGCACGTTTTTTGTCGCGTTTCTTATAGACCTCACTGAGCAGTTCCATATTGCCATTTGGCCAGATTTTTGCTAATGGAAGCTCGTTTACTGAGCGAAATGCGTCTCTGCGTTCAGTGTGAAGTTTTCTTGCATGGGTTCCACGAATAGCAAAACAATAATCATCATTTGTTGTTGCATGCATTACAACTGCAACTTCAGCAACATCGCTCAAACAATAATGAACCGCGCAGGTAAGGTTCATGACGCCATCAGCACTGCCTCGGTCGCTTGAACGCTGCGCGCCAACAACCGCAATAGGCTTATTGAGCCCTTGAAACGCAAATGAAAGCGCAGACGCGGTGTAGTGCAAAGTGTCAGTGCCGTGCGTTACAATCACTGCATCTGAGGTTTTAAGCTCTTTATTGACTGCATCACACAATGTTTTGTAATCATCAAAATCCATATCCTCACTAAGCTTAGTAAAAGGAGTGACGAGTTTGAGGTTGCAAAGTTGCAATAGTTTTGGATTAATAGAAAGAAATTCCTCAGGTTTTGAAAGAGCGCGCACGGCGCCGGTCTGGTAATCAACTTTTGACGCAATGGTGCCGCCTGTTGCAACAATGCTGATTGTTGGCAATTTCTTGTTAAAAGACGCCTTAATTTTTTGTGAAGTTGTTTTTGACCTCTTCTGAGGCACAATTTTTTTGATGCGCGAAAAGTCAATGCCAATATTATATCCGTTGGCAAGTTTAAGAACCAGCGTTTTTGCCTGCTCATCAGGTGAAGGCATAATTGTTCCTTCATATTCCTTACCTGCGCACAAAACGCGAACATCCTGCGGGATTGAGAGTGTTTTTCCTGCAAGCGTGTTAATTTTTTTAGCGTACATCAAAACAAACCTAGCGCATTCTCATTTATAATTGTTCTTGCACAAAATCGGCAAAAATAAATGCGTGTGCGTACAGGAATTAAGAGATTAAAGAAATATATTTAAACAAGAACTGCTAAGAAAAGAGTGGACGCAATTTTCTTTGGAGCAGTGGTAACTTTGAGCACTTATTCCAATCAATATAGTCTCACAGGTATAAATGCTTTTTATAGTGAAGAATATCAACTTCACGTATAAAAACCTTTATGGTAAAAAAGATAGGGGGAGTCGCAAAATGGACTTCATAGTACAAAACGCATTGGATAAAAAAGATATAATGGGAATCGAAGCAGGTCTTGAAAGTCAAGCAACAATCAAAGTAGTGGGTTCAGGGGGTTGTGGTAACAACATGGTTCACTGGTTGTACCACAAAGGAGTGAGTGGTGCTGAAATCATCGCCATGAACACTGACACGCAACACTTAGATGCTCGCGACGCTGACGTCAAGATTCTGCTTGGAAAAGAAATAACTAGCGGACTAGGTGCAGGAGGCTATCCTGACGTGGGCGCAAACGCTGCTCGCGAGTCTGCAAACGAAATCAAAGAAGGTTTGCGCGGAACAGACATGCTCTTTATCTGCGCAGGACTTGGAGGAGGAACCGGAACTGGCTCAGCTCCTGAGATTGCAAAGATTGCGCGTGACATGGGTTCAATTGTTATTGGAACGGTTACCATGCCATTCAAGATTGAGCGAGCTCGCATTGAGAAAGCTGAATTTGGTCTTTCACAACTGCGCCAAGTCTGCGACACGGTCATCGTGGTTGACAACAACCGCCTTGTTGAGCTTGCCGGTAACCTGCCTGTTGAGAAAGCATTTGCTGTTGCAAACGAACTTGTCTCAACCATGATTAAAGCAATTGTAGAAACAATCGCACTGCCATCACTAGTCAACTTAGACTTTGCTGATGTCAAAGCAATCATGTCACAGGGCGGCGTTGCAGCAATTGGTGTTGGCGAAAGCGACACTGAGCGACGCGTAGAAGAGGCAGTAAACAAAGCACTCATGAACCCGTTGCTTGACGTTTCCTACAAAGGCGCTGACGGCGCGTTGATTCACATCACGGGCGGTCCAGACCTCACACTTGAGGAAGTCAACACAGCAGGAGAGCTTATCACAGAAAACCTTGACCAGGATGCAAATGTTATCTGGGGTGCGCGCATCACAGACGACATGAAAGGAAAAATCCGCGTCATGGCAATCGTGACTGGCGTGCGAAGCCCCTACATTCTTGGCGCTCTTGACTACAAGAAGCCAAGCATTCAAGCAGAGCAAGTCAGCGAAGACCTTGGAATTCGAATGATCTAAAGTGAATAGCCCTTCGGGGCTATCCTTACCTTTTTATTTTTAAAGCGTTCTAACAATGATTAGTATGAAAAAATACATTATTTTCTCGGGTAAAGATTACCTCTACATACGAGCAGAAAAAGAAGGTTTGGTAAGTGATAAGTCTTTGTACTGCATGATTGAAAATATTTACAAGCCTAACATGGTTTCTCTTCGCATGAATACTCACGCGCCTGAGCAAAGCTTTTTTGGCAGAATTTTTTCAAAATTCTCAAAAAAGAAATTAGACAAAAAAGATTTAGAAGACATTGCTATTTTAGACTAGGTACCCTCTATGGCGCTCGATATTGTTTCACTCGTTGGATTTGTAGCAGGATTCTTAGGAACCATCGCTACTGTGCCTCAAGTGATTAAAACATTTCAAACCAAAAAAGCAGATGACATCTCACTTGGCATGTATGTGATTCTCACCACAGCCATTTTCTTGTGGGCTGTGTACGGATACTTGCGCGCTGACGCGCCAATTGCAATTGCAAACAGCATATCAACACTGCTCGTTGGCACAGTGCTTGTTATGAAACTCAAATACCGTTAAGCACATCACCTGCTTGTTTTGCCGTACTTTTCAAAAAACACTTTCGTGTCAAGAGGGTAGCGTTTTGGCTCAGGAGGCTTCTCACCCTTAGGTCCAACCGGAATGAGGGCGTGCACATCAATCTTGTCGGGAATAGCGAGAACGCGCTTAACCCACTTCTCATCAAAACTGCCGACCCAGCACGCGCCAAGATCCAATTCTTCTGCGGCAAGCAACAGATTTTGGATTGATGCTGCAATACTTTGTGTTGCAAAAAATTCGGCGCGCGAGCCGTACACGCGCTTTACTCGCTCAATATCTGAGAGTACCACAATGATAAGCGGAGCTTCTGCCATCCAAAACTGGGCGTGGCAAGCACTTGCAAGTTCCAAGCGCATGTGCTCGTCTTCTACGAGAATAAATTTCCAGTTATCCAAGTTTCCTGCTGAAGGCGCGCGGTCTGCAGCATCCAACAATTTGAATATCTGCTCACGCTCAATAGGATAGCTCAAAAAGCGGCGCGTAGAGCGGCGATGCATGAGCGCGTCAAAAAGTTCCATACGTTTTGTACTACTAACGCGGTAAAACTACTAAAACTTTATGAAACAAAAAACCCTAACAAACACTATGGATTACCAAGAGCTTGCAGACGTGTACGAACAGCTTGACAAAACAACAAAAAATCTTGAAAAACGGGATATTATTGCTGATTTCCTCAAGCGCACACCAAAAAGCGAGCTTGCAAACGTGATTCTTTTTCTTAATGGTGAAATTTTTCCAAGCGTGAGCGAAGAAGTGCTTGGCATTGCAGACAAAATGGTGCTTAAAGCACTCTCAAAAATCACCGGAAAAAACGAGAACGCAATCACAAACGTGTGGAAAGAAAAAGGTGATTTAGGTCTTGTAGCAGAACAGGTGGTAAAAAAGAAAACGCAAACCACACTCTCACAAGAAAAACTTACAATTTCATACGTGATGGAAATTTTGCGCGCAATTGCACGCTTTGAAGGAGAGAACAGCACGCAAAAAAAGACCGGAAGTCTTGCAAAACTCCTCAGCTCAGCAAAGCCAAAAGAAGCGCGCTACATCACGCGCACCGCGCTTGGTGACCTGCGCATTGGCGTAGGGTTTGGCATTATCCGCGACGCAATTGTAAAAGCATTTAATGTTGAAAAAGAACACGTCCAGCACGCGTATGATTTTCGTTCAGACCTCAGTGAACTTGTTCTTCTTGCAAAAGAAAGCGGAAACAAAGGACTCAAGAATGTTGACCTTAAAGTAGGAAAGCCGCTTCGACTCATGCTCTACCAAAAAGCGCAGGGAATTAGCAATGGTTTTACGCGCGTTGGTGCGCCCGCTGCAATTGAATACAAGTATGACGGCATGCGCGTGCAATGCCACTTCAAAAAAGGAGAAGTCACGCTTTTCACGCGCCGCCTTGATGACGTGACAAAACAGTTTCCCGACCTTGTTGGCGCACTCAAAGAACACGTGTCATGCAAGGAGTGTATTCTTGAAGGTGAAGCAGTTGCATACAACTCGAAAACAAAAGAGTATGTTCCATTTCAAATTCTTGGAAAACGCATCAAGCGAAAGCACCGTATTGATGAGATTGCAAAAAAAATCCCTGTTGTGCTCTACGTGTTTGACATGCTTTACTTAGAGGGAAAAAACCTGCTTCTTGAACCGTTTAAAAAACGCAGAGCAGCACTCGAGCGTATTGTACGCAAAAAAGCGTGGCAAGTTGAACTTGCAAAACAAGTCATCACAGGAAATGAAGATAAAGCGCAGCGATTTTACAATGAAGCGCTTGAAAAGCATCAGGAAGGTGTGATGATGAAAAAGCTTGATGCACAATACCAACCAGGAAGCAGGGTTGGGTTTGGTGTTAAAGTCAAACCCATTCTCGAACCGCTTGACCTTGTTATTACGGGAGCGATTTGGGGTGAAGGAAAGCGGGGCAAGTGGCTGAGCAGTTATGTTCTTTCATGCAAAAAAGGAGATGTGCTTGCAGAGATTGGCAAAATGGCTACTGGTCTTTCAGAAGAACAATTTGAAGAAGTAACAAAACGACTTGAACCCCTCATCACCAAAACAAGCGGCAAGCGCGTTGAAGTGCAGCCAAAACTCGTTGTTGAAGTGGGGTATGAAGAAATCCAAAAAAGCCCCACATACAGCTCAGGATTTGCCCTTCGTTTTCCGCGCCTGATTCGCTTTCGCGATGATAAAGAAGAGCCTGATGACCTTGAGAGAATCAAGCGAATTTATCAAGACCAAAAATCGCTTTCACAAAAGCAGGCATAGCAAAACAAAACCTATTTTAATCACGCACATGTTGGTAATCCTTAGCAATGATTATCCGAAAAGAACAACTCCACAGGCTCAAAGAATTGTTTAATTTAAACCTCTACGAAGTCAAATTGTGGACTGCTCTTCTTGAAAAAGGTGACGCAAGCGCAGGAGAGTTAAGCAAGCTTGCAGAAGTACCGCGCTCGCGAAGCTATGACATTCTCGAAAGCCTTGAAAAAAAAGGATTCATCCTTGTTAAGCTTGGAAAACCAATCACGTACTCAGCCGTGCACCCTGAAGAAATTGTTGAACGATTCAAAACACGCGTAACCCAGGAGAAATCGCGCATAATAGAACGTATTGACCACATCAAAGAGCATGAACTATTCAAAACCTTAGTAAACACGTACGCACAAAGCGGAACAAGCGCACAGGACAGTAACGCAAACGGCGTGAAAGGCAGACAAAACATTTACGCACGACTGCACGAAATGATGCGAAACGCCAAACACTCAGTGAAGATTGCAACAAGTGAACAAGGCGTGTTTCGAAAAACAAGCGAACTGTCTGACGCAATTAAAAGTGCAAAACAAAATGGAGCAAAAATCCACTTTCTTGTCCCAAGCATGCCAAACACCGAGTACGAAGATATAGTGGTGCGCGAGAATCAAACACTCAACATGCGCTTTGCTCTTGTTGATGATGAACAACTGCTTCTCATCCTCAACCCGGACACCGATGATAAGGAAGCAAACGAACATGGCGTGTGGGTAAAAAGCCCGTACGTTGCTAAAGCGTTCTCAACCATTTTTGATGAGTTTAGTAACTAAAACGTGTGACTTAGTGCTTTTTCAAATGGTGAACTGTCCCGCACGCTACGTGCATTGCTAATTGATTAAATCACCGTTTATACGCATTTACTTTTTGAGCACAATGGTTTTTGCGCGAAGCATGCCCTGCAATTCTTTTATGTCATGCGCGTGTTTTGCTTTAAGAGTCAAACTATCAATTTCTGCACCAAGACTGAGTTGTTGTTTTTGCTTTTCCTCTCGTGTTTTATTGATGAATTCAACAATCTCGTCACCAACGGTTTTGTAGTCTTTTTTAAGATACTTCTTCTCAACAGCAGGCAATTGCTCTAAGTGAATAGATGTTTTTGCTTCAAACAAGCCATGCCAGATTTCTTCAGCAATAAATGGCGTAAAAGGTGCGAGCATGAGCAAACACTCTTTGAGAACCGCGCGAAGCGTGTGGATTGCCGCGTTTTTACTGTCCTCTCCAAACTCTTCAACTCTGTACAAGCGGTGTTTAACCATTTCAATGTAGTAATCTGCAAACACATGCCAAATGAAGTTTCGTGTTGCACGAAGCGCGTTTCCAAACGTACGTGCGTCCATGTTTTTCCAGTACTCTTTTTTGAGCATGTTTAATTCATGCAAGACCCACCTATCGCTTGGCTGTAACTTCTTTGGCCTCAACGCACTTGCGTGGTTTTCAATAAAGCGCGAAATATTCCACAATTTAGTGAGAAACTTGTCAGCATGCTTAAGCTCTTCCCATGAGAAAGGAAAATCATCACTGCCAATAGGCAGGGCTCCCCACTGTCTGACTACATCTCCACCATACTGGGCGAGCACGTCATCAGGGTCAACGGTGTTGCCAAAACTCTTACTCATTTTCCTGCCATCAGTTCCTGCAACCATGCCATGAATGATTGCTTCTTTCCACGGAATTTTTCCGGTTAATTGCTTGCTTCTAAAAAGCGTGTAAAAAAGCCAGGTTCGAATAATTTCATACCCCTGCGGTCGAAGGCTTGTAGGATAGGTCTTACTAAAGAAATGGTCATCTTCCCAGAATTTTGCGATTTTAAGCGCAGACATTGACGAGTCAATCCAGCAGTCACATACGTCATCTTCAGGAATGAGATTTTTTCCTTTGCATGCAGGACACGCACTTGTTGGCGCTTTTGCAAGCACCGGGTTAACGGGCAAATCTTTTTCTTTTGCAGGAACAATCTCACCACAGTCATTACAGTACCAGAACGGTATTGGCGTGCCAAAGGTTCGCTGGCGCGAAATAATCCAATCCCAGTCAAGCGATTTTGCCCAATCCTCAAGGCGCTTATATTCCTTTTTTGGATACCACGCAATCTTTTTTGCATCAGCAATAATGTCTTTGGTAAACGTTTTAACCGTAATAAACCACTGTTCAACAGGAAGCAATTCAATTGGTGAAAGACAGCTTCCGCGCTCAGTGTGCGCAAGCACTCGTGATGGATAATTTTTGATATCCCGCACAAGTCCTTTTTTTTCAAGAACTGCAAGCACGGCTTTTCGCGCTTCAAGAACAGTCATGCCATCATAGTCTCCTGTGTTTTTCATGCGGCCATCAGTAGTAATTATATCATATGAAGGGAGCTTGTAGCGTTTTTGCCATGCAATATCTTGTTCGTCACCATACGTGCAGAGATAAACTACGCCAGTTCCAAAATCTTTGTCAACATCTTTGTCAGCAAGAATGCTAACACTCCTGCCACTAATAGGCAATAGCACTTTTTTGCCAACAAGGTGTTTATAGCGCTCATCCTGGGGGTGAGCGAAAACAGCAGCGCATGCAGGCATCATTTCGGGACGCGACGTTGCGATTGTAATGTGACCTTTTTTGTCTTCAAGAGGCAAATCAATTGCGTACAAGGTTCCTTGCTTATCAAGATATCCCACTTCGGCTTTTGCAAGAGCGGTTTCACAGTTTGTGCAAAACAAGACAGGATGCTTTGCGCGATAGAGTAATCCTTTTTTGTAGAATTTAAGCAGGCTTTTTTGTACGAGTCGTTTATAATCATCATTCATAGTGCGGTACTCATAGCGCCAGTCAGTTGAGTACCCAATCTGGTTGCATTGCTCTTTCATGTGTTCTGCAGCCTTGTGCGTCCATTCAACACATTTTTCAATGAATTTTTTTGTATCACGCGGGCTCACCCCATATTCGCGCTCAACTTTCATCTCTGTTGGGAGTCCGTGACAATCAAAACCCTGCGGGAGATACACATTTTTTCCGCGCATGCGCTCAAAACGTGCAAGAATGTCTATCCAGGTAAAATCAAGCACGTGACCCATGTGCAGGGTGCCTGAGGTGAATGGTGGTGGCGTGTCAATACCATAATTTATATCCTTAAGGGTAAAATTGTAGGTTCCCTGCTTTTTCCAGGAAACAATCCATTTTTTTTCAACAGATTTTATGTCATAACGCTTGTCTAGAGTCATTGCTAACCTCTCCAAATATAGTTTTGTATAAAAAAGGTTTTGATAACACTAATAGAGCGGCAATACGGGACATTCACCCATCAAGGCAGTTCTATTCATAGTAAAAAACATTATTTCTCAATTATTTAAAAAGGTATGGGTAAACAAGAAAGGCACGATTGCTCTATCAAGAGCAAAACTAACACCCTGCTTTGCGCTCGTTGAAAGAAGTGATTCAAGAAGTGATGCTTGACGCGCATACTCCACAAACTGAATCTTGTTTGCACGGGTAATTGATTTAAGATATGCATCCAGTTCTTTTGAACCGCCAATTTCATCAACAAAACCCTGCACAACCCCTTCTCTTCCAAGCACGACTGCGCCGGTTTTGGCAAACGCTATTTGCGCGTCTGAAAGGTTTCGCTTTTGTGCCACATCATTCAAGAAAAGAAAAAGCATTTCATCAATCATTGCCTGCATATCTGCTGCTTCTTTAGCAGTTACCGCTCGAAATGGGGCACCAACATCTTTTTGCTCACCGCTTACAACGCGCACGTACGTCACGTTAAAGTCATCAAGCAATCCGCTAAACTCTAAGTAGCCGCCGTTCACGCCAATACTTCCTACTGTGCTCAGTTCGCTTGCAATAATATAGTCTGAAGACGCAGCAGCCCAGTACGCACCGCTTGCGCCAACCTCTCTAATAATGCTTACAACCGGTTTTCGCACCGCGCTAACCGCACTTTGCAGTTCATATGACGCAACAGGATAGCCTCCCGGCGAATTAATGTCTAACATGATTGCTTTAATTTCCGGGTCATTGTCAGCCTGCTCAAGGGAAAGAATAATGTCGCGAATTGAATTTGTTCCCTGAAGAAAATCTGATTCAAACGCGATAAAACCAGTAACCGGAATATTTGCAACATTTGAAACACCGGCAAGCCGCTCATATGCTCCGGGAATCAGGCTTGAGAGAAGAACCGTGAGCAATCCTACACCCAGAATAAAAAAGAGGTAGCGCGTAAAATTTCCCATTACTTGTTCAAAAGACATGCTTGCTAAAAAAGGTTATTGGTGAAGTGAATCAAACAATGCTTTTGCGCGCGCCTTAAGCTCATCAAATGAACCGTTATTTTCAATGGTAATATCTGCAAGGGCTTCGCACGCGTCAAGCAATTGACCGTGGGTTCCCTGGTCTTTGCCATGCTCAATATGCTCAAGTTCACAAAATTCTTCCCACGTTTGAGGGTCATTTTCTCTTCCACGCGCGTGCATTCGTGAAAAGCGAACGTGCGGGTCTGCGACCACCGTTATGAGCACAAAATCTTTGCCAAACAATTCGCGAAATGCAAGCACTTCTCCGGGGTTTCTAATTGATTCAACAATGGCGGGAAAAGACAGGGTTTTTGCAAGCATGTCAACAAGAATGCCCGCACCCCCTTCTTCGCGCAACTGATTACCAAGCGCAATAAGATTATCACGCGTCAACTCTTTTTCACGTTTTCTCAATTCACCGCGCAGCATATCTGAAATTGAATAATCAGTATACCCATTGTATTCTTTGAGAAACTGTTTGAGTGCGCCCTTGCCAGCACACACTTTTCCCGTAATCCCCACAACCCGCATGATGTGCAAGCCCCACACACTTAGGTAAAAAAAAGGTTGTGCTCGTGCAGGTATAGATTTATAGACAAAGCGCGCATAACCTACTACTATGCTTCGCGTGTTCTTCTTGAGCATTCTCGTGGTTGGCACGCTCCTCTTTATTGCGGGAATGTCCCAACAAAACGAAGTGTGCACAGATTGCAATGTTATTCTCATCTCACTTGATTCAGTGCGAACCGACATGGTGGGTGTGTATGGTTCGTTGTGGAATGCAACACCCGCACTTGACGCGTTTTCTAAAGACGCGCTCGTATTTGAGAACGCGTACAGCACAACTTCGTACACGCTTCCCGCACATGCGAGCATGCTTACCGGCCTCTACCCTTTAACGCATGGCATCTTTCATGACATAACCCAAGAGTGCGAGGGCGTGCAGTGCGTGCGCGATATACACGACCCCATGATGCAAGATCTACTCAAAAAACAAGGTTATGCTACTGCAGGATTTGTTTCAGGAGCGTATGTTTCAGAAGCATTTGGCTTTTCCAAAGGCTTTGACACGTACCAAAACCATCTGCAACCCGAGGTTGAACACTTCAACACAATCACGTCACAAATCATAACGCAAAAAGGCATTGAATGGATGGACGCGCACAAGAATAGGTCATTCTTTTTGTTTCTTCACTATTTTGACCCGCACTACAACTACCTTGCAAACAAAACCTACCCTCACGACGTCTTGCCCTCATACGCAGGCGACTTGCAGGCGCTAGACGGTGTTATTAACCGTGACGGAGAATGGACAATCAACAAAACCATAAGCAGTGAAGACAGAGAGTATGTATTTGCAAATTATGCAGGAGACCTTGCCTACACTGACGCGTACATAAAACGCGTTATTGAATATCTTAAAGCAGAAGGATTGTATGAAAAGACCATACTTATCATCACGTCAGATCATGGTGACGAATTTTTTGAACACGGTTCAATCGGGCACAAAGGAACGCTCTACGCACCAGTGCACCACATCCCGCTTATTGTGCGCGTTCCAGGAATTACTGCACGAAGAGTGCGTCAACTCGTGTCACATGTTGATATTTTGCCAACCGTTCTTTTAGCGCTTAACTTTTCAAACACCACCCCCATAGAAGGTGTATCGCTTCTCACTCCCCTGCCTGAGAGAATCATTTACCAAGATTATTTGGACAAAAGCGGTGTAAACAATTCAGGAGCGCATTGGTGTGATGATACCCAGTGTTTTACGTATGTGCACGCAAATGGTTCACAACCAGAACTGTATGACATAACCCGCGACCCGCAGGAATCACAAAACATCTATGAAACATCCTTAAACAAAGTGAGCGCGCTCGAACAACACCTTGCAAACCGCAGAGCATCAGTCAACCTCACTGCTATTATTAACCTCACTGATGACGGCAATGGCGCGCGTCTTGCAATTCTCCTTGACGAAATGGGCTTCAACCCGCAAGGTTAACCTTTAAAAATGAGCGTGTCATGCTCTAGAATCATGAACGCAACCCAGCTTTTGCTCCACAACATCCGCATTGGCAGCATACAAACGCGCGACGAACTAGACCGGGCTAAAAAGCGTGTTGGAAAACAGTTCGGGCTAAGCAACATGGTTGCAAACAGTGACATCATTGCACTCATGAGCGATAATGAGCTTGACCGGTTTCGCGCGCTCCTGCAGCGAAAACCGTCACGAAAAGCAAGCGGGGTGAGCGTAGTCGCGGTCATGACAAAACCCTCCCGTTGCCCGCATGGTCGTTGCACCTTTTGTCCTGGCGGAGAAAAAAGTGTGTTTGGAGACGTTCCCCAATCTTACACCGGCAAAGAACCGGCAAGCATGCGCGGCGCACAACACCACTACGACCCGTATGCGCAAGTGTTTAGCAGGCTCAAACAGTACTATGATGTTGGTCACGTGCCAAGCAAAATTGAACTTATCATTATGGGCGGCACGTTTCTCAGTTATGAAGATGACTATAAGCAAGAATTTATCACACGCTGTTTTCAGGCACTTAATGAGTTTCCTCACAAACAAGAAAATAAACGACCCAGTCTTGAGAACGTGCAATTAGCAAATGAAACAGCAAAGCACCGGTGTGTTTCGTTAGTGGTTGAAACAAAGCCCGACTGGCTTGATGTTGAGGAAGTCATGCGCTATGGCGCAACGCGTGTTGAAATCGGCGTGCAATGCCTGCGCAATGACGTACTCAAAAGCACGCAGCGCGGCCATGACCTTAACGACGTGTGGGAAGCAACAAAAAAACTCAAAGATGCAGGACTCAAATGCGATTACCATATGATGCTCAAACTGCCGGGCATGAGCAAAGATGAAGATATCATGCAATTCAAAACCTTATTTGAAGATGAACGCTACCAACCAGACGGCTTGAAAATGTATCCAACACTGGTTATTAGAGGAACTGTTCTCTACAAGCTCTTTGAGCAGGGCAGGTATGAACCTGCTGATGACGCGTATGTTATTGACGTGTTGAGCAAGGCAAAAACATTTCTTCCCGAATACGTGCGCGTCAAACGCATCATGCGTGACATTCCAACAACACAAGTGTTTAAAGGACCGCGCGCGGGAAATATTCGCGAACAAATCTGGAAACGAATGAAAACCCCCTGCAGGTGCATTCGCTGCAGGGAGATTGGCAGAAATACAACCCACACTATCGTGCCTGAGCTTCGTGTCAAAAGCTATGCAGCAAGTGGGGGCACTGACTATTTTATTAGCATTAATGACAAAGCATCTGATTCACTTATTGGATTCGCGCGGCTTCGCATTAGTCCTGCGGGCGCGTTTATTCGCGAACTGCACGTGTACGGCTCACAAACACCTGTAGGAGATGAGGGTGTTGCATTCCAACACAAAGGTTTTGGAAAACAGCTTATGGCTAAAGCTGAAGAGCTTGCAAAAAAGAATAGTGCAAAAAAGCTTCGCGTTGTATCAGGCGTTGGCGTGCGCGAGTATTACCGCACGCTTGGCTATACGCGTGATGGACCCTACATGACTAAATATTTCTAAATCAGATGTTTTTATCTAAAGATTTAAATATTCATCTTGTTGATTCCGCGAGTATGAGCATGTATCCTGTTGTAAATGATGATTACCTCAATGGCTGGCGCAGTCTTGAGTCAATTACCTTTGACCCGGATAAAATGCACATAGAAAGCGTTAAGATGCAGACGCTCAAGACTAGTTATCCTTACGCACTTATTGATTCAATCATTGGACTCGTTGAAGATGAAGTTATCTGGAATATGACTCATGGGTATTTGCATAATTTCTGGATTGCAAACGTACTCAAACAAGAGACTGCATACGAACCAACAAATAAGAGAGAAAAACAAATAATTGCCAGAGAAAAGCAAGCATCATTTTTTGAGGATGCTATTCACTTTTTAAAACTTGCACATTACATTAAAAGCGTCCCTCCAGAAAAACGTAATGATGCACTTGCAATGCTTGCGATTGCTCAAAACGAGTATTGGACAAAAGCAACATTCTTCTAAGGCGAGCAACCATGCATAAGTACCTTCTCAAAAGCAGCGATTCAATGGAGAAATTGAGCGCAGACTTTCCTCGACTCACTCCTGTTGATGTGAAACAAACACCTTTCACGTTCATACGCATGATTGACCAATGGGGTGACCTTGCCTGCGTGGAAGACGGGTATGACATGATTGCGCATGAGGACATGGGTTTTATAAAACGCCTTGAGCAGCCATTTCTCATTTTTACCGGCACAAACTGGCTGCACAACGTGACTGCATATTATGTTTGGGAAGTGTATAAAAAACAACAGGATTTTGACCTTATCGTATTTGACGCGCACCTTGACCTTATGAGTGCAGGAGACCACGCTCCTGATGACATGATAGAGTATCACAACTACATGAAATCGCTTCTTATTGCCGTTGGAAAAGACGTGAATGCGTTTAATATTGGTTCTGCTTATAATCAGGGCTCACTGTATCGCAAAGGAGATTGCTTTAAAAGAGAGTCTCCTCTTGGTTTTGAACACACCTACTTTGTGAATATAACCCTCGATGATATTCTTGAAAAAAGCAAGAAAAAAGTCTATGTCTCAATTGACCTTGACTGTTTGTGGGGTTTTCCAACAGACGCGAGCAGCGGCAGGATGACTAAAAAAACACTCCAAGAACACGCCACGCGCATTAGCCATGAAAAAGAGCTTGTGGGAGTTGATGTGTGTGGCATTCAGGGAATGTACCGTACCAAGCACAACGGCTACGTCTCAGGAAAAGAAATTATTCCCCAACTTTTAGCCTGTTTCTAGTGCAGAGCAAAAATACCAAAACCTTAAAAACTGCTTGTGCACTTCTAAAAACACACCACTATTAATAGCCCCGTAGTGTAGTGGCCAAGCATGCGAGGCTTTGAACCTCGTGACCCAGGTTCGAATCCTGGCGGGGCTATATCCATTCAACTGATAATAGCGGGTCACTCGCAAAGGACTTTGATGTCATTTTATATTAAATGCTTTTAGAATTCTTTTTTTGCACGTATCAAAGTTATCGTAAATATTTGTTAATCTTTTTATTTCTTCATTATAGATGCTTTTTTTCTCTTCTAGTTTTTCTTTAAATTCTTTTTTGTTAAATTTCTTATTATATGTTTTTAATTTCTTATTTATTAGTTCAAAATCTATTTTCGCCCCATTTAGTAATAATTCATTCAAGTCATATACATCTCTTGCTTTGTACCTCGTGATTATTGCTCTTACTTTTTCTGACAATATTTCTTCTTCGTTGAGTGCCAACAAGAAATATTGTGGCAAATCTTTATATATGGGTCTTATTATTTTTTTTAGCAATGCATTATATGTGTCGTGTTCTCTGAAGTCAAAAGATATTTTACAGAGTGATTGTTTAGAGCCATCATATAATATTCCTTGAAATTGCACACTGAAACTTGTTCCGAATCTTGTTTTATGGCGGTCTATGATTTTTGTTTTAAAGACGGTTTCTATGAATTTTATTATTGTATTAATGTCTAAACTAACATAATTAAAGTCTAAGTCTTCCGAGAATCTTTTTATTCCGTAGCATTTTTGCAGGCAAGTTCCTCCTTTAAAGTATATTGTATTAAATTTTTCAAATAGTTTTGCAAGAATAAGATGCTGGTAGTAATCTAATTCTAATTGTGCTAAATTATAATTTAGTTTTGCAGAATATGTTTTTAGTTCATTTTTTTCCATTTATAATTCCTCATTTATTATAAGTTTCCATTCAGTGTTTTTTATTCCTTTATTACTTAAATTTTTGTTTAATTTTTCATATTTATTGTTTATTTTCAGTTTTTTTATTTCTATTCCACATAATTCTAGCAAATATCCAGTTCTTTTGTTAAGTGTTGAAGAATTAATCATTCTGAGATATTCGCTTATCAAATCTATATTTAATATCTCTTTATATTTTTTTATTAAATCAACAACATCTGTTAAATAGACTTTTGAAGAAAAATATATACAATCAATTATAGTCTTTTCAATAGAAGATATAAACACATCTGTGTTGTTTATTTTAATTTTTTCATAGCCAAAAAACATTTCTTTTTTTACTTTGTGAAATTGAATTTTTATTTCTTTAATTTTTTGGTTTTTTAATATATTTTTTGTTATAAGGTCAAGGTTGTTGTATCTTTGCGTTGTACTTTCATAATACTCCAATGCGGAATGAAGTGCTATGTATGATTCTTTGTAGATATTTTGTAGTAAAAACTTATTTTCAATAGCATTTATTGAATAATAGCCTTTTTTTAACCTGAAAATTTTCTTTTGCTTAGCTAATAAGTTTAGCTTAGTTTTTATAACTGTATTTGATTGACCGGTTATTTTTATAACATCATTTATTGTAAATATTTCTAGTTGAAGTTCTTGCAATTTTTGTTGAAGAAATATATAGTTCATACTTCTGTGGTTAAAGTGGAACGTAGTTATATAACTTTTGTTTATTTAAAGTAATTAATAATAGTTACTTTAAGATAATGAAAGTTATAATTTGTGTAAATTAACTATTTTTATAAAATTAACGTAAAATATGTTAATTAATAACCATGTACATATCATTCTCCGAACTGATTATTTAAATGATGATAACTCGGGCGGGACTACTTATCTTTTGGGATAGCCTGAGAATTGGGATTGGCACAACACCAAATCGTGATAAAAAGGCAGAGAATGCTCTCTAATGGGTTTCTGTTTATTTTGCGCACTATCAGCGTCCACATTTAAAAATACACCGTGTTCTAATGACTGCGTGGTTGAAAGCATTTACCTCATTGCAACAGTACTTGGCGTTTTTGACCTTGTAATGGCGATTGCAACCGTGGTTCTGGCCTTTAAACTGCTTGGGCGAGCACGATTCGGCAGCAGACGCGTGATTCTCTGGATAACCCTTTCTATTCTTACGCAAACCGCGCTTGTAGTACAATACTTTCTTCTTGGCGTGCTCAACCTCAGAAATGGTGTAGGAACAAGTGTTCAAATCTTTAACGTGAGCATTCTCCTCTTTGTATCCTTGTTTAGTAATTTCATGGCAGTTTTTGACATGCTCACACCAATAAAACAAAGTTAAAATCCACGGGGGGCTTAGGAAGCAAGTTTTTTAAGCTCGCGAATTTCGCGCTTGAGCGTGTTAAGTATTGAGCGTGACACGCCTGATTTCTTTTTCTCAAGCAAGTTAAGCGTTGAGCGACAGTTCTCGCACATGAAATTCATATTAAATGCTTCTTCAAAAGGGTATTTCTCAGCGCATGAGGGGCACGCATAGTACTGCACATCAGAGTTCTGTTCCTGTTTCTCTTCAATCTCGCTTAGAACGCTTTCTTTTTCTCTAAGAATTGTTTCAATCAGTTTCTCAGGAAAGAATTTCCAATGATAAATATACCAACCCTTGTTTGCATCGCGAATGCGATGATAATTCACCAGGTTTTTTGAGTAGAACTTGTAGAGAATGCTGCGCAACTGGTTAATGTTTATGTGCGTGTCATCAGCAATCTCGTACTCGCTTTTTGCGCGAGTTGACGGCAAAGCTCGTGCTGCCTTGTATCCGGGTTCACCCACAAAACTGAGCAGGTAGTCGCGGACGGTTTCATTGGTAAATATCTCTTTTTTTGATGCCATTCAACGAGCCACAATCTTATTAGTTACTGCGAAATAATAAAAAGGTTTAGAATACTAAAGGCGCGAAGAGGTTAAATAAGAAAAGAAAAAGGACAGTTGAGAACAGTGCTCCCGCGATTTTAACTGCCTTTTTCTCAGGAAGCACGTACCTGAGCGTGTCAAAAAGGATGTGACCCCCGTCGAGCACCCAGATTGGTACAAGATTAATCACGCCAACCCCAAAATTGAGAAACGCAACCCAATTGAGCAGGGTAAGGAACATAAGGACTATTTGGGGGAGGAATCCAAAACGCTCTTTTGCGCCCGCGCTAATCGTGCTTGATTGTTGAAATGTCACGCCAAGATATGCTTGGGACGCGTTGTCAGGATTTTGGCCTGCACTAACCACAAACTCCTCGCCGCTCACTGCTCCAAGCACGATTGTATCTCCCGGTTTTGCGCCTTCAAGCGCGCTAATAAACGCGCTCATGTTCTGCGTTTGCGTGCCGTTCACACTTGAAACAATCATGCCGCTTGAAAGACCTGCATTGGCTGCAGGCAAGCCATCTTTAACGCTTACGAGTTCAACCCCGTTGAGCTCAACAAGACCGCTTGCTGCAGGTATAAGCACGTAACCAAGTGAGATAGTTATGAGAAATGCAAGTGCAATGTTTGCAAAGGGTCCTGCTGCGGCAACACGCATGCGCTCAATGCCTCGCGCGTTTTTCATTTCTTTTTCATCGGGTTCAACAAAGAAGAGAGGGATAAAAAGCAGGAAGCCAAATCCGTCGTGTTTGAGCTTGATTTTTTGCGCTGCAGCAGCAAGTGCGTGGCCAATTTCGTGCACGAACACAAGTATGACAAGGCTAATAATACCATACCAGAAGGGCACAAAGACCGGTGAACCGGGAATGTGGATTCCAGGGATAATAAGACCGAATTGTGCGGGGGCATCAGTTGGTTTGATAATTTCAATCACGCCGTCAAGAAATGTTTTGACAATAACAATCATGAAATAGAAAGATACAACAATGCCAATGGTTGCAAGCGCGATAATGAGGGGCGCAATTTTTTGTCCAACGCGTTCAATAAGTTTTAAGCCTTTTTTTGAGCGGTACAAGAACATAATGCCCAATTGGCGCTCAAACTTGTCGCGATTTCGGTACACAAAAAAGAGCACAATCGCGTAAAAAATAATTGCGCTCACAATATCAAGTGAAACCATAACAGTCCTTGCAGGACGTGCATACATAAAAGCGTATTGTTTAGTAAGCCTGTTAAGGAGGATTGGGCAAACGTTTAAAAACGAGAACGCAATCAAAAAAGAATACGATTGTGGGGCTCATAGCTCAGGCTGGTAGAGCACTTGGCTTTTAACCAAGGGGTCGGGGGTTCAAATCCCTCTGGGCCCACTCACTACTTTTTTGGGTGCAGCTTTTTTTCTAAAAAAGGTGCGGTGGAATCCCTCTGGGCCCACTCACTACTTTTCTAAGACGGTTTCAAGCAATTCTTTTTTGTCTACAACACCGCGCAGTTTTCCGTTATAAAATGTAGTGCGCACGCGCGTATCAATATCAAAATAAGGGATAAGAATGCGCACGTCTTGTGATTTGCTTGTCATAATTCTGTTATTAAGGCGCACCAAAGGGGCAAGACGTTTATCAGGGTAGACTGATAACGCGAGTACCACATCCTCCCGCACACGCTTCTGTTCTTGAAGAGAACGCACGGCCACGTACATACCGGCAAGCAGGGATTCGTCAAGCGTGAAAAAATTAGATAAATCAAACAAAACGTTATCGGGTTCGTGACCAAGCAAGAATGATACGCGCTCAAGAAATCCTGATGCATCAGAACCATCTTTTGGAGGAATCACGCGCACGCCGTCACGCGGGTCTTCAAGCGCAATAACAGGAGCAACATATCCCACGTATTCTGCTTCACGCCCATACTCGCTTACGGTTCCATTAGGAAGCTGGTCGTAGCCGATTTCAGAAAGCACATTCACGCGACCAACTCCGTTTTTGAGCGTGCGAATACCCGATTGTCCGAGCAATTGCTCAAGGCTTTTTTGTGTTTTTGTGCGTGTTTGTTTTTCTCCAAGAAGTATGTGTTCTTTCTCGATATGTTCACTTTTATGTTCTCGCGCAATCCCATCTGCAGTAATACCAATATTAAATGAGCGGCGACCAATATGCATCTCATCTAGATTGTCTGCAAAACGCGAACACACGTCAAAATATTCTTCAACTGCATGGCGCGACCAATCGGCCCATCCTTCGCGTTCTGACCAGTCACGCAAAAGAAGAGCCAGATGACGCTCGTTGCGCGTTGTGCGTGCAATGCGATTTTGTATGTGGTCAATACCACCATACAAGGCACGGTTCATGAGCGCGGCAGTGAGGCGGATGATTTTTCCTCGTTCATGTTTATAAGGTACAATGCGGAGTGGAAGCGTGACCAATCATCTTTATCGCAAAATACCACTTTGTTTTCTTCAATAACGTGTTCAAGCAGTAGTGCTTCATCTTTTGAAAAACCATCAGGGTTTTCAATCGTGATGGGTTTGCCATTTCCTGAAAGCAGGAGTGAGTTTTTTGCGCGAAATTGAGGGGCAAGGTCGCTTGCTGATTCATCGTAATAGCCCTGAAGCACTTTTTTATCTTCACGGCCTTTAATTGTTGGCACGCGGTTTGAATGGCGAAAGAGTTCAACAGGATTCTTTTTTTCATTCTTATTAACATATTTGTATCCAAGACTGACTGCAAGTCCATAGAATGTCCAGTTTACAAGAAAACCAAAGTCGCGCCACAAATCTTTGATAAGCATTGATGAGACAACGCCCGCATCTTCTGAATTGTAGCGCACAACTGCCTCAGATATGAGATTATTAACTGCAAGAAGCGGAACAGAAAACAAGCCAAGCAGGCCTGCTGCAGCCCCGCCGACTTTGAGCGCGCGCTTGATTTTTGCCTTTCGGTTATAGCGCTTAACATACGACATGCCCTCTCCTCCCCCAACTAATGTAAAATCACACTCAAGCGCTTGCTTTTTGTCATGAACCATGACACCATCATAAAAGCGCAAGCCTTCTTTTTTGGCAACAAGATAAAAATAA
This sequence comes from archaeon CG10_big_fil_rev_8_21_14_0_10_43_11, assembly GCA_002763265.1. Lineage (NCBI taxonomy): Archaea > archaeon CG10_big_fil_rev_8_21_14_0_10_43_11. Next base: position 21,240 of record PEZQ01000009.1, read on the forward strand.
TCTTCAGTGCACGCGTGAAGAAGGCTTTTTCCACTCCCATAATCCCCGCTCAAAAGATGAACAAGTGAGTGGCCTGCTTCTTTTTGCAGCGTGTCACACATGGCGCGCTCGCTCACGCCCTGTTTTTTCAGCTCATATCTTCTCTGCTGCAACTTTTTTTCAGATAAAACATAGCGGTGCACTAAATCTTTGAGGCGTTTTATCACATCATCATACCCAACAACGCGCAAAAAAGGGTCGTTATGTGCAAATAAAGAAATACTTGGAAGCTGGGCAGTTGTTTTATACGTGCTCCATAGTTCGCCTTTGTTAAGAAGCGCTTCAAAATCATCTTTGTCAAAGTTGGCGTTCACAATAGACAATTACTAGAACACGGTCCATGTTTAAGTTTTTCTTTACCGCAAAACATGTTCTTACCTGATACCTCAACAAAAGTACTATCTTCCTTGCTGATGTAAAAAAAAAGCGTCTTGGGTAAGGATTATATTGCACAACTGTTCAACACAGTACTATGAGAGTCGCGTTTTTTGGGGTTCAAACATGGGAAAAAAACTATCTTGCACAACACCTTAAAGGAATTACCAAAGAATTTTACAAATCCCCTCTTACTGCGCGAAACGCGCACTACGCAAATGATTGCGAAATTATTTCAATTTTTATCAATTCCCGCATTACTCCAAACATCCTTGAGCGCTTGCCAAAACTCAAACGTATTATTACGCGAAGCACCGGCTTTGACCATATTGACGTAGACGCGTGCAAAAAGCGCGGCGTGAGAGTTGCAAACGTGCCAAGCTACGGCGACAACACGGTAGCTGAGCACACGTTTGCACTTATTCTTGCAGTTGCACGAAAACTTGTGCCATCAATTGAAAAAGCAAAACGTCACAATTATGATTTGCGCGATGTGCGCGGTTTTGACCTTAAAGAAAAAACACTAGGTATTGTGGGGTGTGGAAAAATCGGGCAAAACGTTGCGCGCATTGCGCGCGGATTTCAAATGCGCGTTCTTGTTTTTGACCTCAATAAAGACCAAAAACTTGCAAAAAAAATCGGGTTCACGTATGTCTCACTCAGCCGCCTTTTCAAAGAGTCAGATATTATATCTCTGCACGTTCCTTTCAACAAGCACACCAGACACATGATTAATACAGATACCATCACTACCATGAAAGACGGCGTTGTTATTATTAACACTGCACGTGGCGGCATCATAAACACAGACCATCTTATTGCGGGTCTAAGAAGTGGTAAAATTCGTGCAGCAGGCCTTGACGTGCTTGAAAGCGAGGCAATGCTTCGAGAAGAATCACAACTGCTCTCAGGAAAATTCTCACCTGTTGATATGACCCACTTAATTGAAAACAATATTCTTCTTACTATGGACAATGTGGTTGTCACGCCACACAACGCATTTAACAGTGAAGAAGCAGTGCAGCGCATTCTTGACACCACCATTGCATGCGTCAAGCATACCACAAACACACACGCGTGCAACGTTGTCTAAACAGCGTTTAGCAAAAAAAAACATGCTTAATGCCTAAAAAATGATTTGAGACTATTTAAGAGAGAGGAAAGATTAAAAAAGCCCGTACCGTTTGTAATAATTAATTTAGGGGGAATACAGGTGTTTTTTACGTGGTGATAATTGTAGAGAGGGAAAAATTCCACATGCTCTTTGACTGGTTTTATCAAAATCACAGCACACCCGACACCAGCGACAACGAGCTCATTGAACTGTTACTCACCAAAGAAATGCATGGGCTGCAAAAATCACAAATACGCCAAATATTTGAATTGTGGAGCGCCGACCATCGCGCAACTCCTCATTTCATGAGCGCAGAGCAGGAATTAAAAAAACATTTGCGCATTCGCTAAACACAGGGGATGCGCATTTTCTTTTTTTTACAAAAAGACACCCGTTACTACTACTTGGATTTAACCTTGTTTTTTGGGCGTAGCTGTTTAGAACCACATGAACGGCATTTTGCGAGTCTGGCCTTTACCTTTGCGTAGGTTGTTCTAATCTTAGACTTACATTTACGACACACATACACGTTCTTGAGTAAGCGTGTTTCAGCTTCAGGGAACTTGCTTGCCATGAAAAGAACTAAAACGAAAGAGAGTTTAAAAGGGTTACGCTAGCAACGCAGAGAGGAAGCGAACAAGTGCAAGCCAGACCCGTTCAAGAAGAGTGCGCTCAACAAAGATAATTTCGCGTATTGAATGAGACTGGTTTTGAGTGTCAAATGCGGTTGCTTCTATAATTATATCCGTGTCAATTGCGCGGTCAGGAATAATAAATGTGTAGTTAGACTTGTGCACGCGCTCATAATAGTTTTGTGCAGCAAGTGAAATTGACGCGTTGTGCGAAGCATTATGCACATCAGTGACCTCTACACTAACAGAGTGGGCACCGTCCTGTTTTGTATAGTCATACGAAATGCTCAAGTTTGGTTTCTCAACAAGCAGAACTGATACGAAAAACACGCCGAGCACGGTGTTCCCGTACGTTATGTTGAGCGGTACGTTTTTTTCTCCAAACAAATCAAACACAAGTGCAAGGGTCACATTCTTTTTTTCATTTACAAACAAGGTTCCCGCGTCAACCATGACACGCGGCTCGTTTGCGCTGATGCGCATGTCATCAAGCTCCTGATTGCCTGTGTTTGTAAGTGCCATCTCAACAGTCATCTGTGTCCCATACACAACCGGCTCATAAAAAAGCGTAACTGACACATCAGCATACGGCGTAGCATTTTGTGAAGGTATTTGTGCAAGCGCTTGTTCAAGCGTGGACTGCGCGCTGCCAGGATAGTGTTCAAGCTCAAGAGACACGTCGGGTGAAAACGGGGTTCTCACGCGCACAGGATGGATAAGATAGGTTTGTTTGTTTGGCGTTTGACCTGTTTTAAGAAGTTCATACGCGCGCTCGGTCATACCCTCAACAAGAATCGCGCTCACATTACGAATACGCTGAATCGCGCTTGTTGTCGTGATTTGAAGAGGAAGCAGGGTGTACCTGCTTTGTGGCGAGCTCACATCCATAGTAAGGAGTGCATAATCATTCTCGTAATATTTTTGTTTATCAAGGGCAGCACTCAGAGTAAACCCCGTACTCCCCTGTTCTGCGCGCGTGGGTACAATAGACACTGTTGGCCGTGATGCATCAAGACGCGCGTTTCTCTGCAAATATGATATGCTCACTTGTTCAAAGCGTGCGCTTTTTGTTTTGCTAAACGCAATATGTGTTACATCAACCACACCATACTGTCCGTAGGTAGGGTCAAAGGGCATCCACTGTCCGCCAACAAACACTTCCACCCATGAGTGCGGACCAAAATCATTTGTTTCACCAGAATACACGTACCCGTGCACAAAACGGGCAGGAATATTGAGCGCGCGAAGCATGCTTACTGCAAGAACTGAGTACTCATCACACGTGCCAATCCGGTTCTCCCACACCCATGACACATTTTTTAAATCATCACCCACACTCAAATCATACGTGATATAGGCATGCACAAAATCCATCACTGCAAGAACTGCGTCAAGACGCGTGCGGTTGCCCAAAACCAGGGTGGATGCTTTTTCACGCACAACAGGGTCAGGTGTAGTAAATTCATCAAACTCAGTGTAGGATGCTAACTCCTCGCTATACAATGTATCATTGAGCAGTTCAATTTCTGAGAAAAACACCGGCTCAAGCAGTGTGGTATAATTAAGGGTAACCACATACTCAAAACCTTCGCGCAGCTCTGAATAATTAAAATAAAGAACCTGATTTTCTTCAAACTCGCCTTGCATTACAGCCTGAGAAGAAGTGAACGTGAAATTACCCTCCTGTGGAAGCGCGCGAAGCACAAGTGAAAGGTTTTGCACATCAAAATCCCCGCTTGCAATCAATTCAACCGAGCCTGAAAAAGAGATAGTTGCTGCAAAATCAGTTACATTAAAGTAATCGAGAGCAACAGCACCCTTAAGTGTAAACAAAAAGATTAAAACAAACAAAAGAGCATTTCTCACTATTACTATTAAACGCAACGCAATACATAAAAGCTTTGACCATGAGACGATTCCACGATTTTCAGCTCGCATTTATTCCTCAAAAAAGCGCGAGCTTTGATTATGATTTTGCCTGCGTTATAAAACCCTTTAAAAGTTTCAAAGAGTATCAGGCATTTGCTAAAACAAACCCCTACCTTACGGGCGTTGAACTCCGCGCAAACACAATCAAAGACCTTAATTTACTTGCAAAAAAATTCAAACACGCAGACTATCTTGTGCTCAGCACGAGCGAATATGAGGTTGCGCGCTACGCAATAAAAAAAGCACTTGTTGACGCGCTTTTGCATAATGAATCGCGCGGCGGCATTGACCATATCATGGCGCGCGAGTGCGAACAAAAAAAAGTTGCCATAGACCTTTGTTTTCGCGATGTGCTTGGCGCACGAAAACGCGAGCGCGTACTGCAAGCGATGCGCGACGAAGTAAGACTTGCACTCAAATATGACACGCCGCTTATGCTCTCAAGTGGTGCGCGCAACGAATTTGAAATCGTGCCAAAAAATAATTTAATTGCCTTTGGTGAGTTTCTCGGCCTTTCAAAAAAACAAAGCAAACATGCATTGCAGTTTGTGCAGGAAAAAATTATTGAACGAAAAAAACACGGCTATCTTGCAATGAAAGGAATCAAAAAAGTCTAGAGATAGGTAAGAAGCGTGTCTTGCTCAATCTCGCGAAGGATTTTGCGCTCGTAGGCAACACGGTCTTGTATTTCATGCTTTTTTCTGATTTGGCTTATAACAAACCCTTTGAACATGTCGTCAGCAAACAGCGCTGAATCTTTTGAAAACACCTCTGCATCAACGGTGTTTAAGAAGTCATCAATCACCGCGTCAAGGGCAAGAGCAACACTTGATTCTTTTTTCAAAACATGAATTATGGATTGCGCGTTCTTCTTTCCCTGCTCATAACACTCTTCAGGTGTCTTCTCACTAAACGGTTTGAAGTTCATGTCATTTACGCGGGCTAACATATCAACAGCAAGATGCAGTTCTGCAAAATTGCTACTCTTTCGTGCATAAAACACCCAAGAATCCGCGAGCTCTTTTGTGTGCGCAAGAGTTTCTTGGACACCAAGCGCGAGCTCACTGAGGTTTCCAAAGCGATGTAAATCAGCAAGAAACGGGTTTTTTTCAGAACAGCTTGCAAAACCAAGCACGTCCTCAAGTGAAGAGCGAACCGTGCGCGCTGCGTAGAGCAAAAGAAGCGTGGAATCTTTTGACTGTTTTGCACCCTGCTCAAGCGCGTTAAGCACGTAGTCAGCATACTCACAAAACAAGGATTCTTGAACCCCTTTTGGCTCCTCTTTAAAGTGGTATACATTATTTTTTGCGGCAATAACCCGCCATGACGCGTCTGCAAACGCGTCAAAAAACCGTTCGTAAATCAGCTTCGGCGAAAAAGCGTCAAGCTCGGTTCGATACGTGTTTATAAAACGCTCAAGCACCCCCCTATTCAGGCCCTCATACGTGTGCACAAGCGTAATGCGCCCACCCTTTGCAGGAAGAGACGCGTTATTCATATCAAGAGATGAGACCGGCATACGTAGGCGAATACGCAATTTGCTTTAAAAACTTATCGCACTTCTGCTGCATGAATGCACGTTTAAAACAAGCTTTATTAAGATGGCTTAACATGAGAAAACATTGTGAAGCGCGCAAAACCATCAATGAGAGAAAGAAAAAGATATATAACCTTTGAGATTATTTCTAAGCGTACTATAACATACAACGAAATCAAGGAACACACGTTTTCGCACATCCTTGAACTCATCGGCGAAAAAGGAGTTTCTCTTGCGCGTCCTCGTCTTATCAAGAATTTGTGGAATGATAAAACACAGTCGGGCGTTTTAAGAGTGCATCCCGAATACGTCAATGACGTGAAAGTTGCGCAAACCCTTATTCGCCGCATAGGACAAAAACAAGTTATCGTTAAAACAGGCAACGTGTTTGGCACGCTGCACAAAATTAAAAAAGGTGCATCATAATGGATGGATTACAAGGAAGAATGGGATATGACCGAGCAATAACCGTATTCTCACCAGACGGAAGAATACTGCAAGTTGAATATGCAAGAAAAACAATCAGTCAGGGAACGCCTGCAATTGGCATCGTGTTTAAAGACGGGGTTGTGCTCTTGGCAGTCAAAAAAGTCATTGACAAACTCATGGTTGCTGAAAGCATCGAAAAAGTCAACGCAATAGATGACCACATTGGCGTCACAAGCGCAGGACTTATTGGTGACGGGCGAGTGCTTATTGAAAAAGCACAGCAAATCGCGCAAAAACACAAAATCACGTACGACGAACCAATTGACGTTATCACGCTCACACGAAAAATCAGTGATTTTAAACAAGCATACACGCAATGGGGCGGTTCACGACCGTTTGGCATCTCACTGCTTTTTGCAGGCATTGATGAAAAGCCTCACCTGCTTGTTACTGAACCTTCTGGCATCTACTTTGAATACAAAGCAACCGCAATTGGCGACAAATCAACTGAAATAAACCAACTGCTTGAAGCAGGATACAAAGACAACATGTCAAAAGAAGACGCACTCAAACTAGGTCTTTCTTCGCTTAAAAAGCACATTAAAGACCTTGATAAAAACCACGTTGACATTGGCATCATCACGACTGTTGATAAAACATTCAAAAGACTCTCTCAACGAGATGTGGTTTCTGCCTGGACGTAACAACACATGATTAAGCCGGCGGTTATTGCCCTGTTGGTGATTATTAGTATCACCAGTGTTCACGCGCAAGGAGTAACCCCTCTTGAATACAGTGAAGCGCGCGCAATGAGCTGGCTTATACGCATCTCAAACTTTGATGTTTCACCAGACACCCTGTTTGTAAACGCGCTTTTACAAAACCAGACAAGCGTATTTGTAACTATCACTAATGATGGTGATGAAAGTTTCCCCCGCCTTGAAATAGGTTTTGAAGGAAACATTTCCCCAATAATGCAAGCAGGTTTTAGCGCGTTCCCGCTCGAGCGAAAAAGCGCGTACCAAACCATGTTTCTTGTTAATGCAACGCGCGCCGGCCTGTACACAGGAAACATCACGTTTGATACCGGGGTCATAAAAAAACACGTCCCTGCAATCATCAGCGTTTCAGAAAACGAGCGAACAACAGCAAACATTGAAATCCTTGGAAACGTGAAAGCAGGACGAAACTTGAATGCAAAAATAACTATAGACAGCGGATTCATAACCGAAGTCACGTTAAGCGTGACCTATGGCATCCAGACCGTAACTGGTCAAAAAATTGGTGAAAACACGATAAGCGCAAGAGTGTCAGGCACGAGCACATCACAACTCGCCATTCCTGTGCCAAACAGTGTTGGCGTTGGAGACTACTTTTTTTACGCGATTGTTGACTTTAATGGCAGAAAATACATTGACGCGCAACATTTTGAAATAACCACGATTCTCTCGTTTGAAACACTTATTATCACTGCATTTTTGCTCATCATCCTTGCAGTTGTGCTCGGTTCGATTCTCCAAAAAAAAGAAAAAACCATAGCTGAATACGCAATTAGTAGCAAGAACCAAAAAACTCAGTAATTGAGTGTAAACACGAACGGGGATTTTGAAATTTTTCTTCCAGCATACCACCCATACGCATCAATCTGCGCAATTGACTTATCAGATTTCTGCGTAATGTTATAACACACAGCAACGGTTGCAGCGCGAAAGGAATGCTCAATAAGAGAACCTTTGGTAATTAGTTTTTCTTCTTCTATTCGTCTTAAAAGAGCATCACTAAACGAGATAAGACCAAGATTTTCAAGAGCCATTGGAACACGATAATCAGGAATTGCCCCTAAATTCTCAATATTCGTGAACTTGTTTGGCATCCGGCCGTACCACATGTCAGGACACAAGTTCGCGCGCTTGTCAAAAACAAGTGCGCCATACTTTGTTTCATGCCGGTCTTGGCCAAAAGAAAGCGGAAGATTGCGCACGAGTTCGTTACTGATAGTAACAACATTGTTGTCACAGTAATCCGCAAGATTTGCAAACCTGCCCTGAAAGTTCTTATTAAGTACGCGACCTACTTCGTGCAAGTCTTTAATCACTTTAAACATAAGGTCTGAACCGATGCAATCAACATCTTCTTGTTTATAGCCCCACGCAACGCGTTTATTGTCAACAATATTCCAAAAACAAGCATTAATTGCCGAACCAATACCAATTTGTTCTAAAAATAAATCATCGTCATCAAAGAAATATCCAAATTTCCAGTCAGGAACCTGCCAATCCTGCGCTTTAAATGCTGCATATTGTTCTTCATTTTCAAGAACGTGCGCATGCGCACGACCTTTTGCGTGGGTGAGAAAATCATTTGAAAGTTGTGCCTGAAAACGCGCATCTACGTAGTTGTCTGCAAATAACACACCAAGCGTCATGATATACTAGCAGGAGTAATCGTATAATACTATTTCTTTAGTCCAAGGCTGCTCGCGACAAGTTTTTAAGCCGTGCAAAGAACCTATTACTAGAGTACGCAAAATGGTGAGAACATGACAAATGTTGAACAAGCAGTTGAAGCCCGCATAAGCAAGGACGAGCAGGATTTTGAAATCCTTGTTGACTGCGAAAAAGCACTCCAATACCGGAGCGGTATGCTTGCAAACCTTACTGACGTGGTTATTGCAGAAGAAGTGTATTCTGATGCAAAAAAAGGCTTGAAACACACGCATGAATCCCTCCAAAAAGCGTTTAATACAACAGATTTTGCAAAAATCGCAGACGAAATCATCAAACATGGACACATCAATCTCACAACAGAATATCGAAAAAAACTCAAAGACCAGAAAACCAAGCGCGTTATTGACCTCATCGCGTCACGTGCGTGCGATCCAAAAACAGGCAACCCTCACCCGCCAAAACGCATTGAAAACGCAATGGAACAGGCAAAAGTTTCTATCGACATCTTTAAAAATGAAGAAGAACAAGCAAAAGACGTTGTTGAAAAAATACGAAGTGTAATACCCATCTCCATGAAGGAGTTTATTTACGCTCTAACTATCCCGGCAAAATATGCGGGAAAAGCATATCACGCTTTTAGAAATGTTGGTACCATCAGCAAACAGGAATGGCAACATAACGGCTCACTGTACCTCGAGCTCACCATCCCCGGAGGACTGAAGGACGAGCTGATTTCTCGAGCAAACGAACTCACCCATGGCGATGTAGAGATTAGACAGGTGAAATAATACCATGAGTAAAACAGACGTAAAAGACAAAGACATAGTTGTTCCTGGACAAACATTAGCTAAAGATATGGGCCTTGTTGCAGGAAAAAACACATACCGACATGGCGAAGAAATTATCGCCAAAACCGCAGGACTCGTTGACATAAAGGGTCGCGTAATAAAAATCATCCCGCTTAGCGGAAAATACATTCCAAACAAGTTTGACGAACTTATTGGCGTCATCTTGGAAGCGGGAGGCACCGGGTGGCAAGTTAACATTGGCGCACCATACCAAGCGTATCTTCCTTTCTCAGAATACACTAAGCGCTTTATGGATTCACGCCACGTTGAAACAGTTGACCTGCTTGCAGAAGGAGACCTTATCCAGTGTAAAATTGTGAAATACACGAAAACAAAAAATCTCATTGTGTCAACAAAACACTTGCAAGACAAAAAACTTGAAGGAGGAATTGTGATACGAGTCACACCCCAAAAAGTACCGCGCATCATTGGCAAACAAGGCTCAATGATAACGCTCCTACGAGAAAAAACAAACACAAACATCATCGCAGGACCAAACGGCTGGGTGTGGATTAAAAGCGATAAACCTGAAAACGAGCTTAAAGCTGCACAAGCAATCGAGTTTATCAACCAAAACGCTCACAAGCAAGGCCTCACCGAAAAGATTGAAAAACTGTTGAAGTGAAATTATAATGGCATACAAAAAACGATTAGACGGACGAAAATTTGACCAAATGCGCGACATCGACATCAAACTCGGTGTTGTTGCAAACGCGGACGGCTCAGCACAATTTAGCATGGGCCGAACAAAAATCATTGCCGCAGTGTACGGTCCAAAAACGCTTCACCCACAACGACTTCGTGAAGCTGACAAAGGAATCATCCGCGCATACTATCGCATGCTCCCTTTTAGCGTTTCAGAACGAAAAACACCACGACCAGGACGACGAGAAATCGAACTCTCAATGGTCATTAAAGAAGCGCTCGAAGAATCCGTGTTCCTCGAAGAATTCGGACAAGCAGTCATTGATGTACACATCTATGTTGTGCAAGCAGACGCGGGAAGCAGGTGTGCAAGCATTTGCGCAGCAACACTCGCACTTGCAGACGCGGGCATTCCAATGAAAGACTTTGTTGCATCAGTTTCTGCAGGCGTTGTTGACGGAGAAGTTGTACTTGACCTTAACTACCAGGAAGAAGCATATGAAGACGGCGATGTAGTTGACATGCCAATCGCGTATGTTGAAAACCTTAACAAAGTCACGCTTCTGCAACTGGACGGAAAAGCAACAGAAAAACAGGCAATAGACGCACTCAAACTCGGCATTGAAGGATGCAAAATAATCAAAGGAAAAATGCAAAACGCATTGAAACAAAAATTCGCATAGGTGAACAATGAATATGACACGAATTACAAAAGGCGCAAAACAACTCATCAGCCACCTGGCTGAAGAGAAAAAGCGCATTGACAATCGCGGATTTGACGACATGAGAAAACTTGAAATCGAATACGACATTTCCGACCAAGCAGAAGGAAGTGCACGCGTAAAACTTGGTGAAACCGAAGTGTATGTTGGCGTGAAAGTCGGACTAGGAACACCCTACCCTGATACGCCAAACAAAGGAAACCTTATTGTGAACGCAGAAGTCACACCCCTTGCTGATGAAGAATACGAACCAGGACCGCCACGGGACTGGGAAGTTGCGATTGCACGCGTGATTGACCGAGGTATTCGCGAAAGCGGTTCTATTGATGTTAAAAAATTATGCATCAAAGAAGGAGAACGAACATGGGAAGTCTTTGTTGACGTGTACGTCATCAATGATGACGGAAACCTTGTTGGCGCAGGAGGCATTGGTGCCCTTGCCGCACTCAAACACGCAAAACTGCCTGCATATAACAAGAAAGAAGACAAAATTGACAAGGAAGGAAAAAGAACAAAAGCAATTCCCATCACTGCAGAACCAATTCCAATTAGTTTTGCAAAAGTAGGAAGCCACTTATTTGTCGACCCTAAAAAAGAAGAAGTGCAAAACGCAACCGCGCATCTTGTTGTGACTGTTGATGAAAAAGACCGCATCGTATCGCTCCAACGCCAAGGCAGTGAAGGACTCACGTTTGAAGAGATAGAGAAATGTTTAAAAACAGCGATAAAACAAAGTAAAATTATTCGCAAACAACTCGCGTGAGCATGCAGAGGTTAACAATTCATGATGGAATACAACAAGTATGAGAAAGCACGCATCATTGGTGCACGAGCGCTTCAGATTGCTATGGGCGCTCCGCTTCTTATCAAGCGAAACAAGAGCGTTACAAACCCGGTTATAATCGCAATGGAAGAATATGAAAAGAACGTGATTCCAATCACGGTTCGACGCGTTCTTGAAGGCTAAAAAAAAACTTCGTTTGCGCGCAAACTATGCGCGAACCTTTTTTCTTATCATTTGCAATCGGTCCAGCTTTGCGTTTCGCTCTCTGCCAACAATACCTATTTTCATCATGCGCGTGCCAAGCGCGAAATCAGCAAGAAACGGGTCATAAGATTCTTTTGAACGATGCGAAAACACGGGTTCAACCCCTCTTTTTTTACAGTCACGCACAAACTCAAACATGCGCGAAACAAGACCTATCTGATTTGGTTTAACAATTGCTGCAGTGCACGCTTTTTTTGCAAGCGCACGCTTGAGACGGTCCGGGTTTGTCACAACAAGGTCATCAGCGCAAATGAGGGTTTGCGGATGCTTTTTTTGGAGTTTTGCAAACAAGTCAAAATCCTCTTCAAAAAACGGGTCTTCAACATAAAACAAAGCATACTCTTTGATAAGCCTGCTTACAAAATCAAATTGCTCATCTCTTGAGCGCACCGTATTCTTATATGCGTACACTCCTTTTTTGTAAAACGAGTTTGCTGCAATATCAAGGCCAATGCTAACTTCAGGATACGAACCATCCCTGATACTAACAAGCGCGTCAAGCACGTTTTGTTCATCAGCATCAACAACCCAGCCTCCCTCAAAATCAAGCTGTTTTGCATTAAAGTAGTCGCGCACGAGCTTGTGAAATTCAAGATTAAGCGCGCGGGCCTCTTCAAACGGTTTTTTTGAGTGCACTAAAAATTCCTGAAAATCCGATCCACGCGGTGCGTGCACGCCACCGCCAACTACTTTGCTTAAGGGGTTTGGAACTTTTCTTTCTCGAAACAATTCAAACAATTCTTTTCCCTTCTCTTTTGCGTGAGCGCGCAAGAACGCTACGCTCAGTGATAACACAAGATTTCCACCAATCTTTTCAAAACGCTCAGAATCATGTTTGAGCAGTTCTGTTTCTAATGCTCTAAGAGAATCAAACTCCCTGCCCTCAAGTTTTGGAAATGCCTTAATCGCGCTTGCAAGTCCTTTTTTTGAAAAAGATGAAACCTCGTGCGCGCCCGCACTCGTGCCGTAGGGCGCAACCGCGCGTGTTGTGCCCGCACTTGTTTTGAGCACGCACTCAACAGACTCACCGTTAGGAATAGTAACTTTTTTAAAAAGCACGTTTTTAAATTTCATGCCAGCGTAAGGTTTTTGATGCTCTTTTGATGCAGTTTTTTTCGTTTGAGTGAACGACTGATTTGTTTTTGCAGGTTAACGTGAAATTGCTCTTTGCCTTTTGCAACTGCATGAGCATCAAGGGGCGCTGTTATAAGTTTCTCAAAATAGTCCGACTTGCCTGTCGGATTTTTCAAGCTTGGTTTGAGAACCTTGTGCGCTTCTTTGAGGATGAAAAAGAATGCGTGGTCTGCATCTTCAAATAGGTTATCATCATAGTCAAACAAAACGGTATTCACCTCAAACACGTGAAACGGCTCAAACACGTCAACACTGCTTCCTTCTGATTTTTTCTCATCACCTGAAATAAAACGCATGCACAACGCTGCTTCGCGCGCTTCTTCTTGCGCGTCTTTTTCATCAACGCGTTCGCGCAATTCAACTTCAAGCGCGGCAAAAATGCTCACCCACTTTGGCGTGTCCTGACCTTTTTCTCGCGGAAGCGCTACTTGCTTTGAAAGAATATTAGGTGTAGGTGATTCTGCACCAAAAAAACGCGTTACAAATTCAAACATACGGTATTTTTCATCCTCCATGCATAAAAAGTTTTAGCGCTTTGCCTCAAGTTTTGCTACGCGAAGTTTTGTTTCAAGCGCCACATCGGGATTAAGCGAGATAGAATCAATACCGCGCTCAACAAGGAATTTTGCGTATTCAGGATGGTCTGACGGCGCTTGCCCGCAAATGCCCACATACTTCTTGTTTTTGTGCGCGTCACGAATCAGTTTGTCAATCAAGCGCAGCACTGCTGGGTTTCGTTCATCAAATTCTTTGCCAAGCAAGACACTATCTCTGCTCATGCCAAGCGTGAGCTGAGTTAAGTCATTTGAGCCAATGCTAAACCCGTCAAAAAGTTCGCTAAACTCGTCAACCATCATAATGTTTGACGGAATTTCAGCCATAACAATGATTTTAAGCCCGTCTTTTTCGCGCTTCAGCCCTTCACTTGCCATAATGGCAAGCACTGCTTTTGCTTCTTTGATAGTGCGACAGAACGGGACCATGATAACCACGTTTCTAAGCTTCAAATCATATATGACTTTGTGCAATGCCTTGCATTCTAAACGAAACGCTGGTTCAAACGTTTTATTGATGTAGCGAGACGCGCCACGCCATCCAATCATAGGGTTTTCCTCCTCAGGCTCATACTTCTCACCCCCTTTGAGCGTGCGATACTCATTTGTTTTAAAATCAGAGAGCCGAAGCGTGACCATGCGGGGATAGAACGCGCCAGCAATTTTTGCAATACCCTCAGCAAGCTTATCAATGTAGACGTGCGCGCGTCCTTGCGCTATCATATGAAGAGGATGCTCACCAATATAGTTTGCAATAATAAATTCTTCACGCGCAAGACCCACCCCGTCAACAGGCAGTTGGGCAACGTCAAACGCAGTGTCAGGCTCGCCAATGTTTACCATAATCTTTGTCTTTGTGTTTGGAATAGTAGTAATCTTTGTTTTCTTCACTACAAAGTCAAGCATGCCCTTCCACACACGACCCTCGCCTCCAGTACAATCAACCGTGACCTCTTGACCATTTTTGAGCACGTGAGACGCTGACGCAGTTCCTACAATTGCAGGCACCCCAAGCTCGCGTGACACAATTGCAGCATGGCTTGTTGAGCCGCCAAGGTCAGTTACGATTGCTGACGCAATTTTCATGATGGGCTCCCAATCAGGGTCAGTCATGGTAGTAACAAGCACTTCACCTTTTTTGAATTGGTGAATGTTCTCAGCACTGTTGATAACACGCACGTTTCCTGCACCAATCTTTCTGCCAATTGCTTTTCCGCGCACAAGAATCGTGCTTTCTTCTTTGAGCGCGTAATGTTCAAGAGCGTGTTCATGTTTTAAAGCATGAACTGTTTCTGGTCTGGCTTGCAGGATGTAGAGTTTATGCGACTGCCCGTCTAACGCCCACTCCAAATCCATAGGCCGCTTGTAATGGTTTTCAACACGCGTACAATAATCCGCAAGCTGCGTAATCTGCTGGTCTTTGAGCACGAACTGCTCGCGGTCTTTTTTAGAAACCTTCTTTTCACTATTGCCTTTGCTTGAGCGCACAAACTTTATTTTTTTGCTTCCAAGCTTCTTTGAGAGAATTGTGTTTGTTGGTTTGAGCACAACAAACTCGTCGGGCGTTACTTTACCTTGCACAATGTACTCGCCAAGACCCCAGCTTCCATTGATAAACACCACATTTCTAAAACCCGAATCAGGGTCAAGCGTAAACGCAACTCCTGACGATGCAAGGTCGCTGCGAATCATGCGCTGAACCGTAACGGACAAAAAAACTTTGAAATGGTCAAAACCCATGTCTTCACGATAACTAATCGCGCGATTCGTAAAAAGCGAGGCAAAACAATCCTTCACTTTTCCAAGCAAATCAGCTGCTCCATGCACGTTAAGATACGTTTCCTGTTGTCCTGCAAAACTCGCATTGGGAAGGTCTTCTGCTGTTGCAGATGAGCGAACCGCAACGTACAATCCCTTGCCAAACTGTTTTTCAAATTTCTTGTAGGCGTCACGAATCGCCGTTTCCAACTCTTTTGAGATTGAACCATTTCTAATAAGGCGGCGTATTTTTGCGCCAGTTTTTTGAAGCGACGCGATGCTGTGCACGTCAAGACTGTTGAGTGCTAAGGTGATTTTCTCATGAAGCCCGGAATACTCAATATAATGCTGGTATGCGTGTGCGGTGATGGCAAAAAATTCGGGAATGGGCACGTTAACGTTATTAATCATCTCTCCGAGTGATGATGTTTTTCCGCCAACGCGCGGCGTGTCTGTTTTATTAATTTGGTTGTACCATAAAATAAATTCCTGGCCCATACGCATATAATAAAATCTGGTTAATTATAAAACTTACTTAGAACTGCCAAACCGAGTTGTTGACAATAAACCTTTTAAAGGGTTGTGTGGTTATACTCGACGTAATGACAGCAAGCACAAAAACTGATGAACAACAGAATGTGAAGGGATTGCTTACCGCGCTTGACGATTACTTAGCATCAGGCATTCACATTGGTATGAAGTTCAAAACCAAGTTCATGCGCGATTACATTTACAAAGTTCGCGAAGATGGTCTTGCTATTCTTGACATTCAAAAAATTGATGAACGCATCAAAATCGCAGCAAAATTCTTATCACAATTCGAACCAAATGATATTATCGTGGTTGGCAGGCGTGATAATGCAAAAAAACCAATCAGTATGTTCTCACGTGTCACGGGGTGTCGCGCTGTTCAGGGGCGATACTATCCTGGAACGCTTACAAATCCTATTATTCCCTCCTACACTGAAGCAAAAGCATTGCTTATTGCAGATCCCTGGATTGACAAGAACGCAATCAAGGATGCAGTAATATCTCGCGTGCCCATTGTGGGACTTGCAGACACAAACAACTCAACCCAGAACGTTGACTTGATTATTCCCTGCAACAACAAAGGAAAACGCAGTCTTGGCGTTGCATTTTACTTGCTTGCCCGCGAATACCTAAAAACGCGCGGTGACATCAAAACAGATGACGAGTTCAAATACACCATTGATGACTTCTCAGAAGAATAACCGCTAAAATGTTTGTTTGAGAATAGAAAAGAATTGTTCATTCTTTTTTTTGACTTCTTTGAGCTTACTGTTTGCTTTTTCAACAAGACGGGTAAAATACGCTTTTGGAACAACAATAGTGCCACGTTCAGCAACAAGCGTGTCAATTTTTTGTGACGTGTTAATTTCAACAATGATTTGTTTTTGTGCAGAAAAAATCGTGCTCTTTTTCAGGCCCGCAACACGCGCGCAAGCAAGTAATGCATTTGCGTTTTCTAGCGTCTTACAACCAACGTGCATGATAAGACCTTCCATTCTAAACCACACTTCCTCATCAGTGCGGGTGACAAGTTCTTTGAGTGTTTCAAACATGGCATCAGCATCAACAAATGTGTGTTTTTTGTGAACAAATAATGACTCATCTTTTCTCCCACTCTCAGGAAGGGTAATAAGCGTGATTCTGCCACTGCATGTTGAAGTCGTGTAAAACGCATCCTTACTATTGAGAAAGTCAATCATGGTGCCGATGTCTTCGTCAACACGCCCAATCTTTCGCGCGTCAGCTAATTTTTGCATGCTTGTGCGCTTCCACTCTAAAAACATGAAAGAGTAGAAATGCTACCTGCTTTATAAACCTTATAGCTTTGCTTCCTGCTCAAGATAATAGTCTACGTTTGGTGGAAAAGAAGGATTGTGTTTTTTAGAGTAGGATTCAATAACTGGTTTTGAAAGCTTCTGTTCTACCATGAACGCGCGCCAATTATAGACTTCTTCATGTGCACGAACATCATAGAGTGTTGCATCAATACCAAGGGTATCACCTATGCGTTCAGCATGCATGCATTCAGCAAGCGCGTCAGTTAGAGTCAAAAGGGGAAACGGGGGTTTGTCAGCACGCGCCCCATCAAAACGCTTCAAAACGTAACCGGCTTTGACTGCATAATGTTTTTCCGTATACTTTGCCTGAAGATATGTAAGCGCATCACGCAAGGGATTGAGCGTGTTAATACTCATTTTCACAAGCATTCTGCTTTCAAAAAGAGCATAAAAGGATTACGGTGCTACAAAACATTAAAAGCACAGAACAACACGTAGGTACACGGGCATGGCAATGATTCAAAACATCACAAAAAAGAAACACCTCATAAAAAATGTCAAGTACTGCAACTCATTTATTTCAAAAAGCCTCGGCGCCATGTTTAAACGCCGCGTTGACAAAGCATACGTGTTCCCGCTTGATTTTGAAAGCAAATATGCTGCAACCATTCATATGATGTTTGTTTTTACGCCCCTTGTCGTATTGTGGCTTAATTCTGAGCGCGTTGTTATTGACAAAGTGCTTGCAAAACCCTGGCATGTATACGCGCCAAGCGAGCCTGCACGTTGGGTAATTGAACTGCCCCCAAAACACGTTGACCACGTAGAGATTGGAGACTATCTTGAGTTTTTATGAAACACAAAACCAGCATCCTCACCCTTACTGTTTTATTTATGCTTGGCTGCACGAGCATAAGCACCACACAACCCACAGTCACGATTGCAAACCACACATTTTATGTTGACCTTGCAAAAAGCGCGTTTGAAAAAAACACGGGATTGAGTAATCGTTACACGCTTGCACAAGATTGGGGCATGCTTTTTGTGTATGAAGAAGAGCAACAGGTGCGCTACTGGATGAAAGATATGCGCTTCCCACTTGATATTATGTGGCTTGATGAAAACCGCACTATCACACACCTTGTTGAAAACGCGCCTGCATGCAAAACAGCGTGCCAAATATATGACGCAAATGCAACCTACATTCTTGAAGTGAACGCAGGAATCATTCAAGCACTCAATGTGAGCACAGGAGATATGGTCATGTTTCACTTTGTTGAAAACTAATGGCGTTGGCGATGATTTCTTCCATGAGCTACTCTGCTGCGGCTCTGGTTTCTATGGTGTTTGCGCGGGCCAAAATTGCGTCGTCTTTCCTCATCGCCATGCTCAAGGGCCACGCGCTGCACATAGGGTGTTTGAACGCGCTCAATGTGAAGGTCATTTTCGTGGAGAACGTGCGAAAACTTCTCATGGTCGCGAGCAGAAAGCAGATTAATTGCAATACCTGCTTCACCTGCGCGGGCAGTTCTGCCAATACGATGCACGTACTGGTTTGCCTCGTCAGGAATGTCAAAATTGTAGACGTGGGATACGCCAGAAATATCAAGACCGCGCGCAGCAACATCAGTGCACACAAGCACGAGTTCTTCGCCAGTATTGAATTCCTCCATCACATTTGAGCGACGATTTTGCGAGAATCCGCCATGAATCGCTTTTGCGTCAATGTCTTGTTTTTTAAGGCTTTTTGCAACGCGGTCAACCATTCTTCGGGAATTACAAAATACCATCACAAGGCCTGATTTTTCTCGTTTGAGCAAGTACACAAGAACAGACAGTTTCAGTCCATCCTCAACATCGTAATAGATTTGATGAAGCTTTTTTGGGTCAACAAGTGTGCTTGCAATAACGCGCACAGGATTATTCATATGCTTTTGAGACAAGTGTACTACGTCCTCAGTGATGGTTGCAGAAAAAAGCATGGTTTGACGTTCTTTTGGCGTTTTTGAAATGATTCGCTCAACATCGTCTTTAAAGCCCATATCAAACATTTTGTCTGCTTCATCGAGCACGAGAAAACGCGTATTTTGAAGATTAATAGTTCTTCGTGACACGTGGTCGAGAATCCGGCCCGGCGTGCCAACAACTACGTCAGCGCTTTGTAATTTTCTTATTTGCGGCTCAATACCCACACCACCATACACGGCGATTACTGAGAGTTTTGTGTGTTTTGAAAATGCCTTAATTGCGTTACAGACTTGTTCTGCAAGCTCGCGTGTTGGCGTGAGAACCAGCGCTTGCACGCTGCCTGAACGCGTTGTATTTTGGATAATTGCTGATGCAAATGCAAGTGTTTTTCCAGAACCTGTTGCTGAGGCGCCAATAATGTCTCTTCCTGAGACTATGAGTGGAATTGTTTTTTCCTGAATCTCTGTTGGTTTTTCAAAACCGTGTTCGTTAATTGCTGTTATAAGGGCGTTTTGTACGCCTAATTCTTTAAATGTTGTCATAGTTAATTATATCATTACTAGTTGATTATTCCTCTTTTTTTGAGTGAAAGAAGCAGAAAAAGCACGCGAATTGTGTTGTCCCGCTAAATCCTACAAGAGAGGAACACACTAACGCGCTTTATAAGTCTTGCGTATCCTGTTTTTTCAATAATGAATAGGTAATGCTCTTTTCAAACAGCCACAATAGTTAAAAAGGCATGCCGTAGAAAAAACACCAATGAGACCGCACATACGCGCTGATAAAGACGCATACAAAGCATGGGTCAACTCGCTTAGCATTAAAAACGAGCATGAAGGCGAGAAACTCAAGAAAGTGATTATTGACCGGTTCCACACCTTTTTTGATGAAGTTGACGGGTTTGATTTGCTCTTTTCTGGCGGTGTTGACTCAACTACTATTGCGTTTCTTGCAAAGCAGCGGGGCAAAAAGTTTACGGCACTTGCTGCAGGCGTTAAAGACAGTTCTGACCTTATGTGGGCAAAAGGTGCTGCAGAAGATTTGGGGTTTCCCATTAAAACCGTTGAGTTTGGTGAAAACGAATTAACGCGCGACCTTCCTGAAATTGTCCGCATTATCAACACAACAGACCCGGTAAAAATCAGCATTGCCGTTCCCTTCTATTACGCGCTCAAAGCATCAAAAAACAGCGTGGTGTTCTCAGGGCTTGGAAGCGAAGAACTCTTTGCAGGATACCAGCGCCACGAGCAGGCAAAAAATGTTAATGAAGAATGCCTTACTGGTCTTAAGTTAATGTGGGAACGAGATATGGAACGAGACATCCCGCTTATGAACTATTATGGAAAAACACACATGCTCCCTTTTCTTGACTCAGAACTCGTCAGTTACGCGCTGCCCATAAAAGCAGAGCTTAAAATAAAAGACTCCTACAAGAAATGGATATTTCGCGATGCCGCATCAAAGCTTGGCGTGCCAAAGAAGTTTGCGTGGCGCGCAAAAAAAGCTGCGCAATACGGCAGTGGCACGATGAAACTTATGAAACGCGTTGCCAAGAAAAACAAGATGACCGTTAAAGAATGGGTTGTTTCACATAAAGCGTAATCGCGCGGTTAAGTCTTCAATTTCTTTATGCGCTGACTGTTCAACATCGTTTGTTTTGCGTGAGTCATCCTCAACAGGCACAGAAGCAATGCTTTGCGGTGAGAGTTTATTTTTAAGCAGGGTGTAGTGCATATTAAGCACGTCCTGAAATTCATCAAACTTGAGGCGCACGCCATTATGCAGGGTTTCTAAGTGCTCGATAAACTCAAGAAAATGGGCGCGAATCAGGCTTTTGTTTTCTTGTGAAAACGTGCCGCGAAGCACGATATCACAGCGTTTTGTTGACTGGTCAATGCGCAGTACTGCTGAGCTCCCGCCAACAAGTTTGCTAAAACGGAACAGGAATGTGCTGTGTTGTTTTGATTTCCCGTATGCAGAGTTGTTTTGAAAAATAATTGAGCCAAGAGGCAGGATGTCAAAATCAATATTGCATGAATCCTTTACGGTTACTAACTCCATAACGAGAACGTGAAACACATTTAATAATAAATACTTATTGCAACTCATCAATCACATTTATAAACCCATAGACAATAAACAAGATTATTGAAAACGAAAAAAGAGAGTAAAAAGACACCATTAGAACGTGATTTTTTACACTTATTTATCAAAAAAATATATATAAAATGATTAGTTATGCCAGTAGAAATTTTCTCAATCGGCGGATATGAAGAAGTTGGCCGCAACATGACCGCGGTCAAAGTTGATGATGAAATCGTCATTCTCGACATGGGCTGGGACTTAAGCAAAGTCCTGCTCTTACCTAAAGAAAAAGAATGGAGAGAAATGAGCGTTCAAGAACTCATTGAAATCCAGGCGTTTCCTGATGACGAGATTCTCATCCCCTATCGCAAACAAGTAAAAGCTATTGTGTGCTCACACGCACACCTTGACCATATTAGTGCTATTCCAAAAATGGCACCAACCTATGGAAAAGCGCCAATTATTGGCGCACCCTTCACGTTAGAAGTGCTTAAAGCGCTTATCAAAGATACAAACGTGAAACTCCCAAACCAACTTCTGGCTCTCAAACCAGGTCAGACAAAAAAACTCACAAAAAGCATCAGTATCGAGTTTATTTACACAACGCATTCAACTGTTGAGTGCTCTATTGTTGCCGTGCACACGCCCTATGGCGTTGTGGTGTACGCAAACGACTGGAAGTTTGATGAACAACCGGTTCTTGGACCGCGAACAGACACAAAACGCCTCAAAGAATTGGGAAAAAGCAAAGACGTGCTCGCCCTTGTCTCATGCTGTTTGAACGTTGAAAAACCAACCAAAACATTTTCAGAAGTGGTTGTTCGTGAAATGCTCAGAGACATTCTCTTTGGCATTGAAAACGACGGCAAAGGAATTGTGATTACTACGTTCGCGTCACACATTTCGCGCATCAAAACCATTGTTGAACTCTCCAAGAAGTTGGGACGAAAACCCGTCTTGTTTGGCAGCAGCATGGCAAAATACATGAATGCCGCAGAAAAAGTGGGCATTGTCAATCTCAAAGAGGACATTGAACTTTATGCGCGCGGACCTGACGTGAAAAAGAAAATGCGCGAAATCATGAAAGAAGGAAAACACAAGTACCTGCTCATTACCACCGGCCACCAGGGCGAGCCAGGAGCGGTGCTTGACCGTCTTTCAAAAAAAGAGTTGCCCTACAAGCTCTCGCAAGGAGACCAAATCATTTTCTCATCAAATGTGATACCCTCTCCAGTTAACATTTCAAACGTTGCCGAGCTTGAACAACGACTCAAACGATTTCATCCGCGTATTTTCAAAGACGTGCACGCAAGCGGGCATGCAAGCAAAGAAGACCATCGTGATTTGATGAAAATGCTTCGCCCAAAAAACTACATTCCGTGTCACGGACCAGTAGACATGCTTGCAAACGCTATCAGCCTTGCATACGACTTTAACATGCGTCTTGGAAAAGAAGCACACATCCTCCAAAACGGCCAGCGTCTCGCATTGGAGTGAGTTAAGCAACGTTTTCAAGCGCAACTAAATATTGTTTAACAAACAGTTTATCCTCCTTAGACAACGCGTCTAAGGGGATGGCCTTTCTTTTTTTGTCAAATGAACTCATCTTGTTAGTAACAAATTGTTCCATGCCCTTGTAGAGAAGCATGTACCACGTGACAATGGAATTTTCCCGCTCGAAAAACGTGGCTTTGCGCCAATTATTAGAAAGCTCAATTGAACGCGCATAACGGTCATTGCCAAATCCCATGAATGTTTTCTTTTTAAACACGCGTTTGTCGTCAAGCAACGCGCATAAATTACTCTGAGTACCCTTAGCAATACTAGTACCAAACCATTCAAGAAGCATCTCCACATCCTCAACAGAACTGCGCGCGTCACCCGCAATATCTGATGCAATACCGCCAAGTTCAGGACGTGCATGCGCGCCAAGAGCCTTGTTTGCGTGCAGTAAAAAAGAAAACCAATCGTTGTAATGCGGCGCAGTATATACCTTATTTCTAAAATTAATAGTGAAACGGTCAAAATCAAATTGTGCTAAGCCGTCATTAAACAATTCTTTGAGTTGCCTATTTTTTTTAAGATGCGCCACTAATGTCTGCACTTCGTTGTAATTAATCTCGCTCCAGTGCGCTTGATAAAATGAGTCATGCAGGAGATGCGCGTACAAATTGTCAAAACCGCGCGTCAGCATAGCACCAAACTTGTCAACGAAATCAGCATAGGGCTCTTTAAAATCATGCACGGCAAATTTGCCGTCATCAAGTAATTGATTGAGAATTTCCTCTCTAACACTTGCTGCAAGCACATAAGACATACCTGCTCAAGAGTGTGTTTAGAAATTTATACTTTGTTATTGCGCGCGAGACTTGGTTGGACTCAAGAAGGAGAATCTTAATTAATTAGAACTGACTTGAAAAGATACAGAATGGATGAAATCATTGAGAAGTACGCGCTTAAAAACGCGGTAGAACATGATGGACGCGCAGAAGCAAAGGCGATTTTCTCAAAAGTCGTGCAAGAAGAACCGTCAGTGCGTGAAAGCGTTGCGTTTGCCATGAAACGCATTCAAGAAATTGTAGACCAGGTTAACCGGCTTGATATTTCTTCCCAAAAAGTGCGCTTACTAAAAATTGACCCGCACATTCTTGACAAAAAAGAAGTGTCAAAAAAAGAACTTAAACTTCCAAACGTAAAAGGTAACGTCACGATGCGTTATGCGCCAAACCCAAACGCAAGCATGCATATTGGTAACGCGCGCGTTGCTATTCTTAATGATTATTTCGTGCAAAAATATGGGGGAACCTTTATTCTTCGCTATGATGATACTGACCCAAAAAACGAGAACAAAAGACCGGTAAAAGAAGCGTACACGCAATTGCAAAAAGACCTTGACTGGCTGCGCGTCTACGTGCACAAAGAATCACGCGCAAGCGCTCGTCTTGATCGCTACTATCACGTCATGGCAGGTCTTCTCAAAAAGAATCGCGCGTACGTGTGCACATGCGACGCAGCTGAATGGCGTGAACGCAGAGGGGCGGGCGTTGCGTGCCCGTGCCGTATGCAATCTATTTATGAGAACGAACGCAAGTGGTCACTTATGCTCTCTGCGGAGTTAAAAGAAGGACACGCTGTTGTGCGCATCAAAACAGACATGAAATACAAAGACCCGGCGCAACGCGATTGGGTGGCATTTCGCATTATTGACAAGCCAAATCATGCCATGACAAAAAACAAATTTACCGTCTGGCCGCTTCTTGATTTTGCAAGTGCAATAGATGACCACGATTTTGGTGTCACCCATATTTTACGCGGTCAAGACCTTGCTATTTCAACTCTGCGCCAAAAATGGGTGTACACGTATCTTGGTTGGGACTATCCTACCACAATAACGCTGGGCCACATGGGTTTTGTTGGTCCCGGAACGTTTAGTAAAAGCCTCATACGCGAAGGTATTGAAAAAGGAATATACACTGGCTGGGATGACCCGCAACTGCCTATGATTGCATCATATGAACGCAGAGGATTCCACCCAAACGCGATTCGAAAACTCATTATTGACGCGGGCGTGACTGGCGGAAAAATAAGCCTGTCAGAAGAAATGCTTGCTGCACATGACAAGGATTTAATTGACAGCGAGACAAAACGTTACTTCTTTGTCAAAGACCAAACACGCGCAAAAGTAGAAGGTCTTGAAGACATTTCTGAGGTTACCATTCAAAACCATCCTACTAATGAAGCACTTGGCTCTCGCAAAGTGAATGTTGCAAGCACGCTCTACTTGAACCGTGAAGACCTTGCAAATATTAAAAAAAGCAAGAAAACGCGGCTTATGAATATTGGCAACGTAGTGAAAAAAGATGCAAAAACCCTTGCTATTAAAGGAGATATTTCAGTATTGCATAACCTGCAAAAAATTCAGTGGGTTAATCATGAAGGCAAGAAGTGCGTCGTGCTCATGGCTGATGGCACAACCATTGAGGGCATTGCAGAACTGGCAGCTGCAAAAGAAAAAATCGGCACTACCCTCCAATTTGTGCGCTTTGGTTTTGTCAGACTTGACAAGAAAACTCCGCTCACGTTTGTGTACGCGCACAACTAACGTTTGATAGGGAAAAGTTTTTTTAACTCTTTAACGCTTCTAACACACGTATGATTCCAACTCACGTATTCTTTGCAAAAGGCGTTGGCGTGCACAAAGACAAGCTCGCTTCATTTGAGCTCGCGCTGCGTGACGCGGGCATTGAAAAATGCAACCTTGTCTATGTCTCAAGCATCTTGCCGCCAAATTGCAAAGTTATTACCAAAGCGCAGGGAACAAAATTACTTTCTCCAGGACAAATCACATTCTGTGTAATGGCTCGCTCAGAAACAAACGAGCCAAACCGGCTTATTTCAGCAGCTATCGGCGTTGCCCACACCAAAAAAGAAACGTACGGCTACTTGTCAGAACATCACGGTCATGGCGAGACTAAAAAGAAATCAGGAGATTACGCTGAAGACCTTGCAGCAACTATGCTTGCAACCACGCTTGGACTCGAGTTTGACCCGGAAACCGCGTGGGACGAGCGTAAAAAATTATACAAAGCAAGCGGCAAAGAATTCAAAACCAGAAACATCTGCCAGTCAGCCGAAGGAAACAAAGACGGCAAATGGACAACCGTCATCGCATGCGCAGTATTTCCAAGCATGAACACGCAAGCAACAGACTCTCTTAAAAAAATATGAACGCCAAAAAAGCCAGCCTTCAGAACCACGCTACCAATCAACGACCAAGAAATAGAAGAATACCTGAAAAAAGAGTTTCCTGGACATGCCTTAGGATTAACTAAATCCTTCAGCAAACACACAAAAAACACCACAGGTTACACAGAAGTTTATCTAACAAAGAACGATGTTCACAAGCTTTTCAACCAAACAGGGTTCGCCAAGAAAGGCAACATAATAGTTTTTGAAGCCACGAACAATGAGCTGTTTGGTTCTGAAAACAATGTTTGCTCTAAACAATTAACGTTCGCGGACATGTATGCTAAAGGATTAGAACAATGTTTTGAACTGATTAGTAAATTCACAACTGAACAGGCATAAACAACTTAAAGATAAGCCAACTTAATAATTTAATATAAATAAAAAAAGTAAGAAAATACCAAGATAGGCATTTCCGATAGTGCAATTGAGGAGTACTAATTTCTTGGTTATAAAGTTTTCCTACTTGGATGTATAAAATGGAAAATGATAATAATCAAGGACGCATGGAAGATTTGCATTCTTTCTTTTCAGATCTAATAATCGATAAAGCAGAAAAACTGGATATAAAAACTGCCAAAACAATAATACAGAATTACGTAAAAATAGATAGGGAAGGGGGTATAGAATTTAATGAAGAATTTGAAAAATTAACTAATGGCAAAAAGATAGGGGTATATTTAGTTGCAAAGAAAGTTTCAGCAATGTTAGGTTTCATTCCCAGTGAAAAAGCTTCACAAAAAGACATATCCAAAGAAACTACTATTGCTATCGGTTCAGTTAAAAATATGTTAGGAACACAATTATCAAATTTTGTCACTAATGAAAAAGGCTACTTCATGATTAATTACAAATTAAAAAAGTTTCTTGATCAACTTGAGGGCAAACAGAATGAAAAATAATTATGAACTACTTAAAGAAAAGTTACCTGAAATTGTTGAATTTGTTAAACAACTACCTGAAAACCTTCAGGAAAAATCTCTTGAAATGCTATTATTATCATTATTTGAAGGGA
This sequence comes from archaeon CG10_big_fil_rev_8_21_14_0_10_43_11, assembly GCA_002763265.1. Classification (NCBI taxonomy): domain Archaea; species archaeon CG10_big_fil_rev_8_21_14_0_10_43_11. The sequence goes on from PEZQ01000009.1 coordinate 48,073, forward strand.
ATATTAAAAAAGAAAGTTCTGAACCCATAATCTTGCCAGAAAGATCTCAGGACATAAAACAAATTAACAAACTAGGTTATAAAACAGATTCAGGTGAATTTCATTTCTTACTAAGAAACATATCAAATTTAAAAGCCAAAAATGGCATTGACGCGATAAAAAGACTAATTTATGTATTGATAAGAATATATACTCAAGTAATGGATGTAGAAACAATATCAAGAAAAGATATAATAAACCCAGAATTAAAAAACTGGAGATTATATCATGGGAGCTCATATGATTTTTTAGCAAATGATAGAGGCATCTTAAAAAACAATGACAATTATTCTCTTGATAAAACAGCAGAAATAGAAGCAGATGAATTTATAAGCGAAGTTTTAAATGACTCAATAGAACAGGGATGGGTACCATCTTCTAAACGTAAATCAAACAAAAAATTAGGAAAAAAGACAGAAGATGGATAAGATTAATTTCAAACAAATATTTTCAAACATTCCGGAGAATATAATATCAGAGTTAGAAAAAAGATACACAGAATTATTCACAAACTATTATCATAAACGATTCGAACCTTCTGAACTTAATGGTGCCAAATTCTGTGAATGTATAGTTAGAACTTTACAATTCATAACAACCGGTTCTTATACACCATTCGGGCAAAATTTAGGAAAAGATTTTAGTCAAATAATACGAGGTTTTGAGAATAATACAAATTTTTCTGACAGCATACGTCTTCATATCCCAAGATTAGTAAACTCAATTTATACAATACGTAATCATAGAGGAGTTGGCCATATAGGCAATAATATAGACCCTAATGAGATGGATGCAAATATTATAATCTCTAGTGTTCGATGGATTTTAGCAGAATTAGTTAGAGAAACACAAGCAATTTCAGTTGATGAGGCTATAAAAACTGTCAAAATATTGACAAACATTGACTATCCTATTGTTTGGGAAGTTAACAACAAAAAAAGAATCTTGAATATAAAACTTACATACAAAGAAAAAATATTAGTTCTTTTATATTCAAATTTTCCGGACCAAATGAATTATAGCACTCTTTTTTCTAATATAGAACATTCAAACACAAGTAACTTCAAAAAACTACTTAAAAAAATGCATAAAGAAAAGTTTATAGAATTTGATGAAAAACAGGATATTATAAGCATATCACCAAAAGGAAGTGAGTTTGTTTATAAAAATATAGATTTAACAAAAATCTAAAAATCACTATTTAAATATTTCTTTGAACATTTTCTTGCATGATTGGATTTACTCATGTTAGCCTAGCTCTGTTGTTGGGCAGTTTGTTTTTCAGGAATGATGGTTTTGCCATGTTCTTAGTCATTATCGGTTCTTTGCTTCCAGACATTGACTATCCTTTCAGTTTAATAGGGCAATTCTTTCAGAGAATTATTTTTTGGCTGAACGAGAATTACGGGCACGGGGAGTCACGCACTCTTGGATTATGCTACTAATATTTTTACTGCCTGCAATACTATTGAATTATGCTTACGGCTTTGCTTTAAGCTTAGGAATACTCTCTCACTTCCTTCTGGACATGCTAACTAACTGAGGCATTCAGCTACTCTATCCTTACAACGCTAGCTTTGTAGTATTTAACGGAAGATTTGAAACAGGCTCAAAGTTTGACATTGGATTAGGATTTTTTTTCTTTGCTTGCTGGCTACTGTTAACTGTTTTTACATAAAATTACTTACTCTAGAATACTCTCGATTGTATTCGCTAAAAGTTCTGCAAACTCAGGTTTAAATTTCATACTGCGCGTGTTATTATACTCTGCTTCCTGAACAACATATTCATTCAGGTTATGTTTTTTCAAACTCTCAAAAATCCTATAACCATCTCGAATGAATGGAAGAAACAATTTACCATCTGTATAACTAGCTAAGCTACGTGTTCTGCGTAATAATTCAGTTCTAAGTTCTTCTTCATTCTTCTCTCCTAATTCTAATTTTAACCATATTATATCCCCAGTATATCTTTCAATGAGGTGATTTTCTCCAGTTAACTCTCCTAAACCAACAGCCCAGATATTGTTCCCTACTTTTAGTACATTAATACTATTATAAACCATATAACCACGCTTATTTTGATCAAAGTAATCTAGAGCTATAACAGATGTAGGCCTTTTCCCAAAAATTGGATCTTTCGCAAAAATTGGATCTTGATTTTGATATTCTTCTGGAAAATCAATTGTTTTAAACAAATACTTTTCTGATAAAATAGAATAAACATTTTCAAGCAATTCCCTACTACCTAAAGAATTTTTATTGCTCATGATTCAATTAAAATTACAATACGTTTAAAACATTTTATGTACAAGAAACATATTTCCGCCAGTAAATAACCCGCTTTTATCTAACTTATATTATCTCAGTTTTTGGGAGTCTTAGTTTAGGATAGGTATAATAAAAAATAACTGGAGTAAGAAGCTGGCTTTAGCATAGAGCAAACGTTTAAATACTGATGAGGTTTCGTGAAGAATTAACCGATGATAAGAGGTGACTATTGACAATGAATGCTGAAAACGCAGCAAATGAGTTAACCAATAAGGTTTATGAACTTTTAGAAACAACTGCTAATACCGGAAAAATCCGAAAAGGAACAAATGAAGTAACAAAAGCAATTGAACGCAGTGTTGCAAAGCTTGTAGTGGTCGCAAAAGACGTTGACCCAAAAGCAATTGTAGCACACCTACCGCTTTTGTGCAAAGAACGGAACATTGCATACATTGAGGTTCCAAGCAAGAAAGAACTTGGCGCAAGCATCAACCTTAAAGTAAGTTGCGCAAGCGCAGCCCTTGTTGACGAAGGTGATGCAAGAAAATTGTTCAAAGAAGTTGTAGAACACGTTCGCGCACTAAACAAGAAACAGGAATAAGACCATGAGCCGAAAAGACAAAGGCATGAAAGACGTTGAAATCAAAGATGAAGACGTCGATGAAGAAACCTTTACCGCAATAGGCGCGCCTGCAAAAGTTGTTGAAATTGTAGGGCGCGTAGGCGTGCGAGGAGAAGCAACGCAAGTGCGCTGCAAAATCATTGACGGCTCAAGTAAAGGAAAAGTGGTGCGAAGAAACGTAAAAGGACCGGTTCGAATGGATGACCTACTCATGCTCAAACAAGTTGAACTTGAAGCACAACCACTAAACGGCAAGAGGAGATAAGACCATGAAGTGCAGTTTTTGCGAAAAAGACATTGACAAAGGAACAGGAAAACAATACTTCAAAGCAGACGGAACAACGTACAATTTCTGTTCACGAAAATGCCAAAAAAACATGCTGGTACTTAAACGAAAACCCCTCAAAGTAAAATGGGTGACAAAGAGATGACTGATGTGATGATTGTGCTTAGCCAAATGAACAAAGCAAAAAACGTTGTTGCAGACGTAAAACGGCTCCAAAAACTCTTTTGGGATGATGCAGACATCATGGCAACAAACGAGATACAAATCATCACCACCAAGCAATGGGCAGACAAGTACAAAAACGACGTACAGGCGCTAGCAGACGAGAAAGGCTACTCAATGGAAATCATTGAAGCACCTCAACAATAACCATACATCCTTTTTTTTATCACACCAATTCCAGCATTTGCTGCGCATTTAAAAATTAGCGGACAACACAATGCATTGTTGTTGACTATACGCGGTGCACAGTTACACTAGTCTTATATAGAAACAAACCATAAACATTAACGCGCGTTACTTTCGGCGCGCGTGGGGAATGCATTTTTTCGCAAAACAGCCATGAACATCATAAAACGGGACGGGACTATTGCTGACTTTGACGAGTCACGCATCAAAAACGCGATTGCAAAAGCAGTTATGGCAACGCACACAACACTCTCAAGTGATGCAATAGACCAAATCACGCACGACGTGTTTTTAGAAATTGAAGAACGGTTCACTGACCTGTACCCTAATGTAGAGAACGTGCAGGATGTTGTTGAAAAAAACCTGGTTAAAAACGGTTTTTATGAAGTGGCAAAAGCCTATATTCTCTACCGCGCAGAGCGTCAAAAAGAGCGTGAAGTTGAAAAAGAAAAAAACATTGAACGCTCATTTCATGGGCAAATACGCGTTAAAAAAGAAAACGGAAAATTCGTTATTTTTGACCCATACAAGCTCAAAAAATCAATTCGTCTTGCAGCGCGCGGATATGAGGACAGTATTGACGAAGAACTCATCTTTAAAGAATCGCTCAAAAACGTGTTTGACACAATCACCTCAAAAGACCTCACTAAAGTTGCGGTTATTTCTGCAGCAACATTTATTGAACGCGACCCCGCCTACAGTATTGTTGCGTCACGACTGTTTCGCCAAAGACTCTACAAAGAAGTGATTGGTGAATCACTGACTGATAAATCACTTGAAACAGCGTACAAAAACGCGTTTGTCCGAAGCATCCAAAATGGTCTTGCCTATGAATTGCTTGATGAACGCATGAGCGAATTTGACCTCAAAGAACTTGCAGACTACCTCAACATAGAACGCGACGAACATATTGAATACATGGGAATCCACACGCTCTATGACCGATATTATCTACGAAAAGACGGACACCGCCTTGAACTTCCGCAAGGATTTTGGATGCGCATTGCAATGGGTCTTGCACTCAATGAAAAAGACAAAACTGCGCGCGCAAAAGAATTCTATGATGTGATTTCAACTATGCATTTCATGCCCTCAACTCCAACCCT
>PEZQ01000010.1:0-85980 GCA_002763265.1 archaeon CG10_big_fil_rev_8_21_14_0_10_43_11
GTACTGTTTGTCTCATCAGCATGCAATAACACAAGATTGCCGGTCATGTTAATTTCGTCTTCAGTTGTACCCGTATTGGGAAGCGCGTTTTTTGAACTGCTCCATGAAATGTTTTTCCACTCAGAATTTCCTCCTGCATAAAACACTTGTGAGGTGTACAACCCCTGCGTGCTTGCTCCATTAAGTGTGAGTGCATTGCTTGTTGCGTTGAAGCTCAGATTTACAAGCGCTCCAGTATCATAACTGAACGTAAACGTTTGTGTTCCGTTTGTGAGGTAGGTAAACACGTTTGACACGGAAATCGTAAGGGGAATACTTACAATTCCCTGCAAGCTGTCAATTACAAGCGCGCCAAAATACGTTCCTGTCTTGCCTCCTGCACTCACATTAATCGTAAGGTTGTAACTTGAATGCCCCCCAATTCCAACAATCGTTGTTACATTATTATTTGCAGCACTTGAGGTATTAACATCAACAAGCCCTCCTAGTGAATGAATACTCACGTTCACGGTTAAGGGCGCGGCATGCGTATTATAAATTGTGACAGTTACGCTTTCATACCTGCTTGTTTGAAGCTCGGAAATAATGCGGTTTGGTGTTGCATAAAATGAGAGCAATGAAAAATCAACACCTCCTGTGGGCGTTGTTGAAACCCGCACGTAAAATGAGCCTTCACCCGTAGGAAGCGTGCCATTCAATACAAAGGGAAGCTTTCGTACCACATCCACAATACTTCCACTCTGACTGTAGTAGCTGATTTGCACGGTTTCATTGGTTACATATGTTCTGTTTGCAATAATAGTTTGAGGCATGTTAATGAGCACTACTTCTTCTGCAGGATACCCTCGAGAAAACACGTTTCGCGCAACATTCTCAAGCTTGTCCGCACTTCCTTCAACATTTACGTCATTTGAGAGTTGTGCAATAGAATTGTGATAAATGTAGACAAGCGGAAGAACCGCAACAAAGAGGAGACCTATAAATAGCATATATTCAAGCGCAGCTTGTCCCCGCCTCACAGTACCATACTGAGAAAAATAAGCATATAAGGCTTATTGGAATACTGCTTCATCAGGAAACGTTCTAAGTCCATCTTTTGAAATTTCAAGAGGATGAATTTTTTCGCTGTGTTCTGTTCCTCTCATTTTAAGAACAGCAATCATGCGCACAAACGTGTTTTCAACTTTGCTATGATACAGAGTAATAACCCCATCTGCCGCGTATTCTTCAATACCATACGCGCTTATGTTACCCCCCTCCACTTGCGTATCGGTGGTAATAAGCGCAGTGCATCCCAATTTTTTGAGAAGTTCAGCAAGGGCAACCATACCTTTTCGCAGTTCAAGCGTGTTTTCAAAAAACAGGTTCAAAAGCGCCGCAGGGTCGAGAAAGAACCGCTTTGCATTCATTCTCGTTACTGCATCATCAATTGCGGTGAGCAGGGTACTGAACTTGTACAAGGGAGTTTTAACAATTCTGAGTTTTTTTGCTTTAATAAGAGGAGCAAGATCAAAGCCAAAATCCTTTGCATGCTCAATTAGGCGTGTGGGAGATTCTTCAAGAGTAATAAAAATGCCCGGCTCATTATACTTTTTTGCGCCTTCGTACAAGAACTGCAAACCAAATGTGGTCTTTCCAGACCCTGGACCTCCAGTAAGAAGAACAAGGTTTCCTTCAGGAATGCCTCCATTAAGGATTTGGTCTATTCCCGGAACACCTGTTTTTAGTTTCTCATGTTTTTTATCTGCTTTTTTATCTGCTTTTTTTAGTTCTTTTTGCAGTTGTGAAATACGCTTTGCTACTTCTTTATGACGTTTCTTGTTTTTTTTGTCACCAAAGATTGCTTTTTTCATTTATTTCGACCCGTTTGTCACATCAAGTAAAACAGTCAGCGCTCCAAAAATCATTGGACCCACTACAATACCAATTGGTCCAAAAAGCGAAGGACCTGCAATAATGCCAAATATAAAAAGAAGGGGGTGCAGTTTATACTCTTTTTTAATGCCGCGCCTGCTTACAAACATGCGAACAAGGTCATCAACAAATGTAAGACCAAACCAAACAATAATCATAAAACCTGCTTTCACGTACGCGCCAGTGTAGAAAAAATAGATAATTGCAACAATAGATGGGATTGCAGGACCAAACAAGGGAATAACTGAGAAAATAGTTGCTACTAGCGCGAGCACAAATGCTTGTGGTACGTTAAGAATGAGAAGCACTGCAAGAACAAGCAAGCCAATTACCACTGCTGAGAGCAGGTAGCCGTAGATAATGCTGCGAAACACGTTGTCCAATTTTTTGAGCGCCTCGCGCAAAGACCCCTCGTTTGATTTTCCCATTTGTTTTATGCCAAGTTCAATAAAATCCCCGCCATCCCTGAGAAAATAAAATGAAAATATGATAATGGCAAATACCTGCAAAATAACGCCGGGAATACTCACAAGCAAGCGTGACAAGTAATTGCCTACAACGCTCAAAAACGCGCGAATATCGATTTGCGCAATGAGTGTCGAACCAACCGCGTTGTTTTCAAGAAAACTCTGCGCATTTGAAAACAGTGCACTCACTTCAGGGCTTTGGCTCACACTGTATAAATCAGTTACTGCGCCAAGACCAAGATTGATAAGAAAGACAATAAAATAAATCAGCACTGAAATCCACAACACACTTGTAAGCAAAGTTGCAAGATTATTTGATTTAACTACACTGCGAATATAGCGTTTTGAAGGATAGACTGCATAGCTGAAAATAATGCTTGAAAGCACTAATTTGTAAATAGGATAGAGAAGAATCATGCTTGCACTAAGAATTGCAAGCTTAAGGATGATATCTCGAAAACGCGAAATTGTGTCACGAACCATACAAAACATTCATGCAGTTGCAATTTAATAAACTTTAGTCGCAAAAATGCCACACACTAACGTTTTTAAACAAATGGGCGTGTCTAAGACTCTGAAATGAAACCTGAGCTTCAACTCCTTTCCCATGGCGTGTGCCTGCCTCGGCATCGTGCTCTTATTTTTTCTGACACGCACCTTGGCTACAGTCAGGTTCTGCAAAATCAAGGACTCAGCTTGCCTTTACACCCATATGCGCACCTTAAAGCATGCATTCAAAGGATGATTGATGCGGTTAAACCTGAGCGCATTATTATAGCGGGCGATATTAAGCACGAGTTCTCAAAAAATCTCACACAAGAATGGAAACATGTGCGCTCTCTCATTGCATTTTTGCAAACTTCTTGCAAAGAACTCGTGCTTATTCGCGGAAACCATGACAATTATGTGCAAACTATTCTTTCACGTTTCAATCTTGAACTTGTTGACCACTATGCGTATGATGATGTGTTTATCACACATGGTCATAAACCCGTAGAAACAACTAAATTTTTGATTTTTGGCCATGAACACCCTGCTCTCACCCTTACAGACGAATTTGGCGTTTCACATACCTACAAGTGTCACCTGCTTGGAAAAAATAAACTCGTACTGCCCTCACTCAACCCGCTTACCTTTGGTTTTGACGTGCTTTCGGGAAAAAAACCATTAAGCCCACTTCTTTGTGACCTTGATGAGCTCACACCGGTTGTATCAGGACTTGTGTTTCCTGCTATTAAACGCATGAGAAAAAACTACGCATGATGCTCTCATTTTGAACCACAATATTTAAATGCTGTTGCTGAAAACCGTTTCTCAATAATGACTACTCTTGAAAACGCTTTTGAAGAATTGTACCATTCGCTTGAAACAAATGACCCTTACGACCGCGTTATTGCGTTTGAGCATGTTAAAAAAGCAATACATAGCACACCCCGCGATATGGTTTCAAAATCAGTCTTAGCAATAGACCTTCTTGAATTGTATATTGATGCTAAAAAACAAAACAAAAGCAGAGAAGAATTCAAAACAAACATAAACACGCTTGAAAGCCTTGATGATACCGTAACTGACTATGACGGATACTTATATGAGCGGACCTATTTTTTTCAAAACAAAATGCTCGAACACTTAAAAACTGCGCAGAAACTTATACAGGACGCAAACTCAGAACAACTCTATGACTTTATAGAAGACGGGTATGATACTGATTTTAAAAAACTCGGATACCTCTATGAGCTTTGCACTGATTTTCAAAGAAAAGAGCTTTGGAGGCGGAATGTTGCGATTACCAAGGCAAATAATGCTCTTTATGACTACATTACGGCTCCAAAAAGAAACCTTGGACTTCTTGAAGACCGGGTTAAACGCAGTGTGAACCGGTTTTTTGATACTATGAATCTTGTGCAGGATTTTATTGACGCAGAAATTCATGATGATTTACTCCAGTACCCTTCAGTAAAGCGTGCAATAGAACACCTTGGACAAAGTCATGTAATACATTACGGTAAGAAATTTAGAAGTCTCAATTCTGAATTGAGCGCAGCACAAAAACGAAAAGAAACAAAATTAGAACAAATTCTTGACAATCCAGCCCTCATACCCTCAAATAATGGTATTAGCATACTCGTACGCTATAAACAAGACCTTAACTGCCTTCGAAATTTTGAGAACGGGATTGATGTTACAAGCCTTTTTGATTTTTCCAAACGCGAAAAAGAAGAACTTGCTGCCTATGAGCGGGATTTCAAGAAACATACTGATAAGCCCCTTGTGTTTGAACGGGTTGACCCTATCTTGTCATTGCTCCTGCACGGTTCTGAATTGATGAAAGAATCAGGCGTGTTTTTTAGCAGCCTGCCTTCAGATTTGAAAGAAGAACTTAATCTTGAGCGCGGTGTGGTTAAAGAAATGCTTGACTACGTGCACAAAGAACACAAAACAAAACGCTTAGAAGCTGAAATCAAAGGCAAACATGTAAGCGACGTTGCTGACGCGCAGTACCTTACTGAACTGTGCAATACTCTGCGCTCAAAACGAGGCCAATTCTTTGCAAAACAAAAACAAAGAAGAATACACCTAAAAGAACTCTTCAATGATGACTTAGAACTGATTATTGGCGGAAAACAAAAACAGGACATGACCGTGTGGAAAAACCAATACAATAAGAACTATCTTGATGCCCTCTACCGGTTCAAAGAAGAGTTAGAACATGGCTTAGTTGCCGCAGAAAAAGCTGCAGAACGCGCTCTTGTGTATCTGTAAATACTTAGTGAAAATTTGCAAGCATGTGCTGATTTTTTTGCAATGCTACCGCGTCAAAGCCTTCCACTCGCAAAAACGCGGCAAATTCTTCGCTAAACCCATGCCACACAAAGACTTTTTCTGGCGACACTTTCTTAACAGTCTTTACAAGCTCATAAAAATCTGCGTGGTCGCTTACCATAAAGGCGTCATTAACACCCCGGCTCATGGCATAATACCCATCAGCAGCCCACCCACTAAAACCAAGAGTCACACTCTTTTTTTGAGCAAACCGGGGATTTGGAATCACACTTACCTCGCTTTCTCTAGAACCTAAATCAACGTGTTCAGGTAGCATAACCCCCTGTTTTCGATACACATCATTAATTGCACCAATCCCCTTTTCAACGCTCACTGCACCAAACGTGCCTGCAAGCTGCATCAAGTGCTGAGCCTTTCCAAGTGCGTAGCCAATAAGCGAGACATGCTTACCTTTTTTGAGTTCATCATCAATGCGGTCGCGCGCTTCTCTCATAACCGCATTAAAATCCGGAAACTCATAGTGGGGTTTGCCAAAAGTTGATTCAATGATGAGCACCTCTGCTTTTGGTGGCCTAAATCCTTTGAGAAAATTCCTGCTTTTGAGCGTGAAATCAGAAGTGTAGAGCACGCGCTTATCATGCTTAACGAGAAGCGCTTTAGAACCAAGCACGTGTCCGTTATCTAAAAGCGAGAATCGCGCGTCTTCTTTTTGATAGTGTTCAATAGCAAAACGCTTGAAGCGCTCAGACGCGAGTGCAAGCGTTTGCTCTGAGCTGAGCACGTTTTTTGCGCGTGCAAACACGTGGTCAGAATGCGCGTGCGACATGAAATTGATATCGCCTTTATTCCCGTCACAATGCACGGTCAAGTCTGGAAACTCGATAAGCGGATTTGAGCGCAAAACAATACGCATAGCACCCCAAAAGATGTTTTAGACTTAACTAGTTTCGGGTAGAGGTATGTTTAAATACAATCTTTTAGTTAATTCATACTGTGATTTTTAATGACTGACAAGCAGAAAGCAGCAGGAGCAGACGAGATTGAAGAAGAAGTTCCAACTGATGTTGAAGCAGACGCTGAGGAAGAGGAAGACCCGGACTTATTCTTCACTAATGCACGTGTTGTACGGCTTATTCGCGAAGAAAATCAGGGAAAAATCATCAAACGCCGCGTTAAAGTAGAAATGAACAAATTGCTCGAACACATTGGCAGGATTATTGCTAAAGAAATGGCAAAAAAACCGTACTCAACTATTACGTATGGTGATTTTCTTGATGCAGCACGACCCTATCTTGAGCTTGCTAAAATCAATCAGGAACGCCGTCGCGTGATTGCCACACTCAACAAGATGGTTGAAGATGCAAAAAGTCTTGCAATGGACTTAGAAGAAAAAACTCAGGAAACTGACTTTTATTTTCTTGGCTCAAAAGAAGACTAAGCGCTATTTTTCTCTCAAAAACCCTTGTTTTTCACCCTTATTTTTGGCATATGGTGCGTTAGTTATGCGTGTTACGCTTGCAAAAATTTAAATAATGAGAAAACATAATATAACTCTACCCGGAGGGAAATGCGGGACGATGTATTGTTGATACATTGACACGACACGCAAATGAATTCCGCATGTCCTTTTTTATTCTTTTTTTTTATTCCACAGAAAAACAGCTTGATTTTTTCTTTAGCCTTGTGTGAGGATAATAAACAACAAGTACGCCACGTAGATAAGCAGGAAGAAAATTCCTTCCTTTTTTGTAATGTTGCGCTTTGTTCGGGTAAAAAGAACAACAAGTGCGCTCAAGCCAATAAGAATAATCAATGAGGCAATGACCACGCTCACGTTATTGAGTGTGATGGGATGAATAAGTGCTGCAATACCTCCAATAAGTGTGAGATTAAGGCTATTACTGCCAAACACGTTTCCCAAACTGATTTTTGAATGTCCCTTAAGTGAACTTATCACTCCTGCGCTTAATTCAGGAAGTGACGTGCTAAGCGCAAGAATTGTCAAACCAAACACTGAAAGCGGAATACCAATGTCCTGTGCAAGAGATGCGCCGGTATTCACCACAAGCCATCCGCAAATGATGATAGTAAAAATAGCAATTGGCGTGAGGATGATGTCGGCCTGAATCTCTTTGAGATACACTTCCTGTTGTGTGCCCAATGACTTCTTGCGCAAATAGAACTGGTAGCCAAAATACACGACAAGCAACAAGACGCCATTCAAACGGGTTATCACACCATCATATGCAACAAGCAAATAGAGCACCGCCGCTAAAAACGGGAAGATGGCTTCGCGCGCTTCATTCTTGCCAATGTTTCTAATTGGTTGAATAATTGCAGAAACACCCAAAATCAGGGCGATATTCGTAATGTTTGAGCCAATCAAATCCCCAACACCCAATTCCCCAACGCCAATGCTTGCCGCAATTATGTTATCAATTAATTCAGGCATACTTGTTCCAAGCGCTAAAATAACGCTTCCAACCAAGAATTCTGAAAGTTTTACTTTTTGCGAGAAATGAATGAGCGCATCAACAAGATATTTTGAGAGAAACAACATGATAAACAGGCTAATTGAAAAAATGCCTAGTTTGATAATAAGTTCCTGCGCAACCATTACCCTAGTTCACAGGGTTTTTAAATTAATAACCGTTATTATTCTTGTAATGAGTGCCATTGGTTTTTACGAACCTACAATCTTTCTCAATATTCTTGAAATTCTCACTGGACTTCTTATTATCAGTACGGTTATCAAACGATTTGGTGGCATTGAAAAAATCACGCAAGGAGGGATGCTCATCCTCTTAAGCGGTATTGTCATTATTGGAAGCGCGCTTTATAGCATCCTTAACGTTCCAGACCCGCTTTTTATTAATTTATTTGACACTCTTATATTTCTTCTGTTCTCAGTAGGACTTCTGTACTTATCAAAAAACGTGCGTTTCAAGCCGCGTTTTCGAAAAAAAGGCGTTGAGCAAAAAACCCGTGTGAAAAAGAAAAAATGATACCTGCCACACACACAAAAACTCTTTTAAGACCGGTTACCATCCCAAACACATAATGCGTTTTTCTGACGTGGTTAAGTATTATGCAAAAGAAGACATACGCAGTGCAATGCTTGCAAGCGCACTGCAGCGTGAAGTTGTGCCAAGTTACGGCCTTAAAGGATTTGGCAAACGACCGCATGTAGTATTAAACGAACAAGAATTCTACGACCTTGCCCGGCGGGGAGCAACCTCGTTTCACGCAAGCGAAGAACACTGGCTTAACCCGCTTAACCTTGAAAATACCCGCACACGACGTGAACAGGACGAACTGCGCGCGGGCTGGGACCTGCTTTTTGATATTGACACGAAAAACTTTGTATGGGCAAAAAAAACCGCGCAACTCATCACTGAATACCTGACTGAAATCAACCGCATCAAAAACGTGTACATCAAATTCTCAGGAAATAACGGATTTCACATTGGCGTCCCCTTTGAATCATTTCCAAAAATGTTTGGCAAACAACCCGTATCCCGCCTGTTTCCTGAACTGCCACGCATCATTGCTGCACACATCAAAGAAAAAATCACAAAACACTTAGAAAAAGAGATTGGGCCAAAACCATTTTCTCGCGTTGAGATTGACACTATTTTCATTGCATCCCGCCACCTTTTTCGCATGCCCTACTCGCTTCATGAAAAATCAGGACTTGCAAGCGTGCCGCTTTTTGTTGATGAAATTTTTGATTTTGAAAAAAACAAAGCACTCCCGCCCCGTGTTGAGGGTTTGCGTACCTTTCTTACAAAAGGAAGCGAAGGTGAAGCAAAAAACCTGTTTGAAGACGCGTACTTTTGGAACGCAGAGCAAGAAGCACTGCAAGATAAGACAAAAGTTGAAATCACTAAACCAAAAGAAGCAATCAGCGAAGAACACTTTCCTCCCTGCATCAAAACCGCTCTTAAGGGTGTCCAAGACGGGCGCAAACGAAGCCTTTTCATACTGCTTAATTTTCTTAAAGCCTGCGGGTGGTCATTTGAACAAATTGAGAAACGCATCTTTGAATGGAACAACAAAAATTATGAACCCCTGCGTGAAGGATACGTAATAACACAACTCAATTGGCATAAAAAATTAAAAGCAGAATATCCTCCACCAAACTGTCCTTTGCAACAAGCAGACACTCAAAACTATTATGTTGCACTGCGCATCTGCGCACCTGACAACTTGTGCAAACGCATCAAAAACCCGGCAAGCTATCCCTATCAGAGGTTGAAACACACATGGAAGAAATGAACTACAACAAACTTCGCGAAATACAGCGCATGGTACGCTCAAGTGTAGACATTGTTGAACTCCCGGTCACGTTCTACAATAGCGTGCAGGAATACCTTAAAACCCTTGAGAAACGCACACGTGAACTCAACCAAACAACAAGCGTATTTGCAGAAGATGCGCGTACACAAATAGTTAGCGAACTCAACAACGCGCGAAAAATTGTTATAGACATTTTTGACCGCAGAGAACGAAAAATAGTGCTCAAAGCCCTGTCTTCAGCGCGAACCCGCTCAACCCAGGTTCCAAAAAACTTGCTTGCATTTGAAGAAGAACGCTACCAGACACTTCTTGCTCATATTCTTGAACCCCGTCAAGCATTGCTTGAACCCGTGCTCAATGGCAAAACGCATGAGAGTCAGCAACTCTCTGAGCAGCACACACCACAGACACGCGAGCTAGAACCCCCACGCGAACCTGCTTCTCTTAGAAAAGAAGATACGCAAACACGCGCACAAAACCCTCCAGAACAGAGTGAACAAAAAGGTTTAAAAACACTACCCCTTTTGATTAGTGAAGATATTCCCACCCCTTTTGTGTGGGAAGACGGGAACACGTACGGTCCATTTGAGAAAAACACGCACGCGGTGTTGCCTTTTGATTTGGCCATGTTCCTCATTCAAAACAATAAGGCGAGAAAGCATGAAAGTTCCTCGGTCAATGAAACGGTACTGTCCAACGTGCAAGACACACGAAGAGCAGAAAGTAGTGAGAGTGAAAGCGCGAGCAAAGAATCCTCTGGGCAGGATAGAACGGATTCGTTCAGCGAGGATTCAGAAGGGGTACGGTTCAACACCCTATCCGCAGCCGCAAAAAAGCAAACGCCACAAGAAGAAACTTTCCAAGAAACCAGATATTCGTTTTGAATGCAAAAATTGCAAAAAACAACATCCCTACCAAAGCTCAAAGCGCACAAAAAAATTCGAACTGGTGTAAAATACTATGAAAGACGTTATCAAAAACCCATCATCCCAATTTGTCAAAGTTCGCTGCAATAGCTGCAAGAACGAACAAGTCATATTTAATAAAGCCTCCACTAAATCCATAACGTGTCTTGTGTGCGGCGAAGAACTCGCACAATCAACAGGCGGAAAAACTAATATTCTCGCACGCGTTTTGGAGGTTTTAGGATAGAATGCATACCAAAAAAGGACTTCCTAAAAGAAACGAACTTGTGGTGTGCACGCCAACAAAAATTCTTCCCCATGCGGTTTTTGTAACGCTCAAAGAATACGAAAACGCTGAAGGAATGGTGCACGTGTCCCAAATCTCTTCAAAATGGGTAAAAAATATCAATTCATTTTTTCAAATCGGCAGAGACATTGTCTGCAAAGTGCTCTTCATAAAAGAAGGAAGCATCGACCTCTCACTCAAAGCAGTCACGCCTGCAGATAAAACGCGAAAATGGAATGAATGGAAAGCAGAAGTTCGCGCAGAAAATATTCTTACCACCGCTGCAAAAAGCATTGGGAAAACCCAAAAAGACATGTATGCAGAAGTGGGAAACAAAGCGCTTGGAGAATATGGCGCGCTCTCACACTTTATTGACAACTACCGCGTTGAAGGCGGGCGCGTATTTTCCTCACTTGGCCTTTCAGCACAATGGTCGCGCGCAATCGCGCAATATGCTGCTGAAAAACAAAAGAACGTGCGCATAAGTGTCACCCTCATTATGAAAACGCTTGCACCAAATGGAGTGAATGCAATAAAAAACGCATTCAAACAGGTCACGCAACCTGGCGTTACGGTGAAATACATTTCATCACCAGAATACTTAATAGAAATTGAAGCATCAGACTATAAACGCGCAGAAAAACAGCTTGCAGACCTACAAAAAACACTTGAAACCTATGCGAGCAAACACGCTATCGAGTTTGCAGCAAAAAAACGATGAAGCTCCACTACTGCACCAAAAACAAACACTACACGCTCAAAGAAGAATGCCATGAAGAAAAAACCATTCGAAAAGCGCGTAACTTTAAAGTAGAGGACAAACACTTTCACCTGCGGGAAACACAACTGCGCACTGAACTTATGGCGATACCATGTTTGACATTAAAACATTCTCACAACCAACCATCAAAAATCCGGTTCTCATAGAAGGTCTTCCGGGCATAGCGAATGTTGCGCGCATCAGCGTTGATTTGCTCGTAGAAAAATTGGGCGCGCAAAAAATGTATGAAATCTATTCTCATCACTTTCCTGCATTTGTTATGATTGAGGACGATTCAACTATCACACTTCCAAAAATTGACGTGTACCACGTGCGCGCAGGCGAGCGAGACCTCATCCTGGTGGTAGGCGATGTGCAAGCTGCAGATGAGTACAATTATGCATTGTGCGAAAAAATCATTGAACTCACGCAACCAAAAGAAATCATCACTATTGGCGGCATGGCTTTGCTTGAAGCAAAACCCCGCGTGCATGGCGTTGTTACCACCCCGGAACTCAAAACAAAACTAGAACCCTATTCGCTTGTGTTTGATGGCAATGACACAGTCTCGCTTGTTGTTGGTGCTGCAGGCATTTTTTTGGGACTTGCAAAAAATAAAAACATTCCCGGGTTTGGCCTGCTTGTGGAAACTGACGCAAGCCCCACACACTTTGGCATTAAAGCTGCAAAAGGCGTGCTCGAAATCCTTGCAAAACACTTAGCACTTGACCTTGACTTATCAAACATTGAAAATGATATTGCTCTCTACGAAAAAGAGATTGGCAAACGCGCCAAGCGCGAAGATGAAATCCGCGATTACATGCTTCAACACTCAGACACAGATAACCGTTATATTGGATAAGTATTTTTGCAGACGTGCATAATCACAGCGACCTTTTCTTTTAAAAAGAAAAGCTCGACTAAAAGAAATGAGGACATGAGAGTCAATGCGTATTTTTGCGGACTTGCATAATCACAGCAAGTACTCACGGGCAACCAGTAAAGACATGGACCTAGAACACCAAACCCACTATGGTGTCATTAAAGGATTAACTCTTCTTGGAAGCGGAGACGCCACCCACCCCGTCTGGCTTCAGGAACTAAAAAACAAGCTAGAAGACCACGGCACCGGCATTTACACGTTCAAAAACATGCATTGGATACTCTCAAGTGAAGTGTCAAACATATATGCAACTCCGCAGGGCACAAAAAAAATTCACCACATCCTTCTTTTTCCAAATTTTGACGTTGTTGACCAAGTCAATGAATTGTTAAGCACAAAAGGAAACCTTGCAGCTGACGGCAGACCTATTTTTGGCAGATACCCTGCTAGCGACCTTGTATACGACCTTAAAGCAATCAGCCAAGACATAGAAATCATACCCGCGCATGTGTGGACGCCCTGGTTTAGTTTGTTTGGTTCACGCTCAGGCTACAACAGCATAGACGCGTGCTATGAAAAACAGGCAAAACACATTTACTGCCTTGAAACCGGGCTCTCAAGCGATCCGGGTATGAACTGGAGCGTGTCAAAAACACATGGCAAAACCCTTGTGAGCAACAGTGATTCACATTCGCCCCACCCATGGCGTATTGGGCGCGAGTGCAACGTGTTTTCTCTTACTGAGTTTACGTACGCAAACGTTATTAACACACTTCGCCAAAACCACCTTGATTACACTGTTGAAGTAGCTCCTGACTATGGAAAATACCATTATGATGGACACCGCGCGTGTAATGTGCGCATGCATCCTGCAGAAGCAAAAAAACACCACAACATGTGCCCTCAATGCGGGCAACCCCTTGTTATTGGCGTTCTCAACAGAGTGCTTGAACTTACTGACACGCCACCACAAAACAAGCCGGCAAGCGCGCGACCCTTTAAAACCCTGCTTCCGCTTGCAGAAATCATTCGCGTTAAAAATAGGGTTTCCTCTCTTAACTCTAAAAAAGTGCTTCGTCAATACTATGACGCGGTCTCACACTTCAAAAACGAATTTGACATTCTTATTGATGCAACCCCAAAAGACCTTGAAGAAAAACTTGGCAAACAATTAGCCTCAATGATTCTTGCTCTAAGAAATAATACTGTTTCATACACACCCGGCTACGATGGCGTGTATGGCGAGCCCATTTTTAGCGCTCTTGCTGAACCTGAAAAAAAAGAGAAAAATCTTTGCGACTTTTTCTAGTTTACGCGCTGTGCAAGTAAACTAATCTGAGGTGACTGGATGCAGTAACGGTAATCAAGGGTTGCTTCAAAAAACACGGTGTCCTGCCCGCCTTGGTTTACCGTGAATTCTATAGGGAGGCGCAATGATTTTCCTGTGCCGGTACTGCCAAAACTGATATCATCAATGTTTGTGCAATATATCGTGTCAGCACCGTTTGTTGAGATGCCATACGCCTGTTCATACAGTTCGCTTTGAGCCGTGACTGAGTCAGTTGAGCACGCAAAGACCTGTCCTTCATTTTCAAGTTCGCTAATTGTTGCTTTTGCATCACTTGTTGCAGTAATGCGCAGGTCAAGCGCGCGTGTTGCAACCCTATTTCGTTCAACTGCATTGCTTACAAACCCGGTTGAGCCATTAATTACATACCCTGTATCAATGTTAGCAAGTTCAAGTCTGATTGTTCGGTTTCTTCCTTCAATCACGCCCTGTTCTGTTTTTCTAATATTAAGGCGCGTTCCCGGGTCAACAGTTACTTCAATTGGTCCTAAACTTGATGCGGGCGGAATGTCGGGGATTTGTGTGTCACTTGTGTAAAAGTCATTGTCAATTACAAACAAGGCTGCAGAACCGGTTGCAAGATAGTTGTAACACACTTCTGCATAGGGAGTGTAGGTTCGGTCAATATTGAGATTTCGTGCTGCCTGCAAATCAAATTCAAACACAGTACTGTCTTGGGGAGCAATTTCAAACTCTGATTGCTCCCTGTCGCTTTCGCTTATTTCCATTCCCGCAGGAAAAATGCGCGCGGTTACGTCGCGTGCAAATTCATTGTCAAGGTTTGTTACATTAAGCACAATAAGGGCGGTATCCCCTGCTTCAAGACGCGCAATGTCAGTGTAGAATTCAGGAATAATAAGCCCATACCCTCCTGCTGATGAGGATGCACCGGTGTCAGTTTCTTGTGCACCCTGACCAGTACATCCACTTATGATAAGAATTCCCATCAAAAATAATAACCCCTTATGCATGATACATCACATTACTTATTACTGTGATTCTCAGTTCTTATAAATGTTTAGCGAAAAAGAAGTGTTTAGAAGCCACCCCCCTGCCTACCTGTTGCGAACTTGAATGCGCAAGGGGTCTGTGTTAATGCAGTATTTGTATTTTGCCTGCGCTTCAAAGGTTACCACATCCTCAAAAAACACCTCGTTTTCAGGCGCCATGAGCGGTATATTGATTCTCATGCGTGCGCGCTCACCATTAATGAATCTGATGCGGTCAGTGTTTGTGCAATCAATCTGATTTGTTTGTTCATTTACTGAACACTGCCAGTACGAATCAATTTGTCCATCAAAGGTGTAGCCCTCTTTTACGTAACACTGGTCTGTTGACGGACTATACTCCCCATACAAACAATACTTTCGCGTGCTGCACGTCCAATCCCCTTCTTCTGATGGCGTGCACACATCTTGTGAAGAATCATACACGCAACCTGCCTGATTGCACGCGCGCACGGCTTTTCCAAGGTCGCAGCGCCCATCACCGGTTCGCGAGCCCTTTGCACATGTTGCGGTGCTTCCTTCAATGCGGCTGGTGAGCGCTGAGAACGTGATGTTAAAACTGCCTGCATCAAGTGAATTGAGTTCGCCAAAACTCTCAGTGCCTTGCGCGGTTGAAATTTGGCCTTCATCAACATTATTCAAATTAATCGTGATTTGCTCAATTTCTCCTCCATCATTGATAACAATTGGGTTATCCACTTGGAATGTGATAGACACCGGACCATCCGTTGAATCACTTAATGTTGCAAGTTCAACGGTAAACTGGTTGTACACGGCGTTATCAACGGCTTTAACCGTGACATAACCCACACTGGTCATATCATAACACATCTTGACAAGCGGACGATAATCAACACCGGCAGTTTGCGGAGCGCGCACAATCCACGTGATTTCCTCATTATCACCATGTTCAATAGTGGGGAATGTTTCAATATTTGCCGGCTTTGTTGTGGTATCCCCCTCAACGTCAAGCAATCCAGTATTAATAAGTTGCATAACTACATTTGTTGCACTTTGATTTCCCACATTTCTCACGTGCAAGCGCAACGCAGTGCTTTGACCTGGCTCAAGAATAGTGTTCTCTGCTGCATATGATGCAATTGCAAGACCATATTTCCCGCGAACAACAGGGGTTTGTGTGTCTCCCCCGCTGAGTGCTGAACACCCGCTAAGCGCAACAATGCCTACAAGCAGGAGCATAAGAGCCTGCTTCATTATTGTTCACCTCCAAGCGGGCGGACCTGAAGTGTTGTGCTTCCTTCAATTGAATAGGTGTAGTTCATATCAACAAAAAACGTGAAGGTTGTGAGCGGGATGTTGTTATCGCGCAACAGGGTGAGTGTTTGCTCATTTATTTTAAAGGGTACAAAAAATTCAAGACTGCCAAAAAAGTCTTGAGAGGTGATGTCACGATACAATATGTCTTTGTTAGCGCATCCCTCTTCTGTGCGGTACGTTCCATCCTCGTTTTGCACTAAATGCCCATCCCACCAATTCGCGCACGAGCTTTGCACATCTAATTCGTCGGGAATGCGCGAAACAACCCGTGCGTCAGTTCCTTCTGAGAGCACGCCGGTTCCCTTGTTTTCAATGGTGAAAATAAAGTTTTGCACAATCTGACTGCCAAGCACGTCAAAAAACACTTGTTCGTCTTCAAATACAACATCAATTGGTCCTGCGCTGTTTTGCTCATCAATTGGAACGTTCAAGGATTCTCCTACATCCCTCCTGCGCTGGGCTTCTGTGTTACTCATGGCAATAAGATTGTAAAACCCGTTTACGCCATAATCATATTCAACTATGTAATACAGGTCTTGTTTGTAATAAATGCCTTTGATTGCGCCGACTTCTGGTGCTTTAACACCCCAGATAAAATCATACTCATCACCCGTGAAGAGCTCTAAGAGCCCATGCTGGTTGAGTGCAACACGTGAATCATTGTCATAGAGGAAAAAACCGCAATCTGAATCAAGCGGGTCGCAGCGCCCATATACTTTGTCACACGCTACTTGTTCGTCTTGGTATGAAACAAGATAATCTTGATTACTGACGCTGATACTTTCAAGGGGTATTTCACTGCCAGTGCAGTCAAGCAAACTAAATGGGTGGATGTGGTCAAGGGTAATAACAATGTTTTTTGCGACCTGGCCAAGCGCATTATTCCTGATAGTTAATTCAACATAGGACTGCCCGCCTGGAAGGAGTTGTTCTTGGATTGGGATGAAACTAAGCACGCCAATTCCCTGAAACGCGCTGAGTTTTGACTCGCTTTGCGTGCTGCTTGTTTGCGCGCCTGCTCCAAGCGCAGAGCAACCGCTTAGAAAAAGGGTTGCTGCAATGAGTACTACTATACTTGTTTTCATATGGTTCAACCTATTATACAGTTATCAGCGTCAAACGTTTCTTTGAACGTTGTGCATGAGCAATCAATAGTAATAGTATTATCCCTGCTCATTTGTCTTTGGTATGTGTAAATCATGTCTGCACCAATAAGGTAGGTAATTCTTCGCATACCTTTATCAGTTATTTCAAAATCAAATGAGTAACGGTCATTAGCCCGCGGATTTGCAAGCCTACAAATCGCATAATCATCAATAATCGCCGTGTACTGCTCTTTGAGCCCGATTGCGCGGTCATTTAACTCAAATTCACTTCCCGTCCCTGTTGGAATAATACTATCAAGTTCAATACTGTTTTGCGCGCACGTCCATAATTCAGCATGTATTAAATCAGTGTTGAGCAGTTCCTTTTCAATTTGAAGCGTGAAAAGGGGTATGTCAATAACGCGGCCATTATCGCTTGGCTCACCAAATGAGAACAAAACTGATTTTACATTATCGCCACTTACTGCTTCAGTGAGGATAGGGATTTGACCCACATCCATACCAATTGCAACCGGGTTTTCTGTGTTTACTGCCTTGCTTTGCAAGAAGGTCAGTTTATTTTCTGAGAGCAGGCTTGTTGCGTACTCACGATTAATAATAGGCACGTCAATGCGCGCACGGGAAATGAAATTTGCACGCCCATACGCTTGGAATTTTGCTTCGTACAGCCCCATGCTGCCGCCTTCGTCAAGAATGCTCAAACACCATGACATGGGTGTTGCTTCTGTTTTAAGAGGGGTTGTGTCATACACAATTGATTCATAACACTGCCTGTTTGCATAACAATCACGCACTCCTTGTGAGCATCCGTCGCATGTTTGATTTTCACCAATTAAAACGGTTCGACACGTTTTAGTTGAAGGCGTTGTTGGAGGGAGGTCGTTGAAAAAGAGCTTTTCAGGCTCGTTTGTATCAGTATTGCACTGGAAATCAACGCCAACAATATCACAAATGTTTGATGGCGTTGTTGGATACACACAGGCAAAGTTTGTTTGCACATCCATTGCCACGTTTCCTTTATTTGTTACTTGTAACTGAAAGCTTATGGGTATTTGTTCACGCCATCCATTAATGGAATCAAATGGGGTAATAGAAAACGGTCCCATAGAAAAATCAACACTCGTGCTGCGTGTTGATTCCTGGCCTGCAGCGTATTGTGTTTCCCACACTTGTTTAACCTGAGTTCGCACTGCAAGCACTTCGTCCTCGCTTTTTGCTGAACTGCTTGCTCCAAAGAATCGTGAAAGAATTTCTGACACAGACGTTGAACTGCTAAATTGTGCTGAAAGACCGGGCTTTCCTGGAGTTCCTTCCCATAATGGTTTTAAAAAATTGTCCTGAATTGAAGGAAATATGAGCATAATAGCAATAAGTGCAATAAGACCCAGGATAAGCAGTTTAAGAATTTTGCTAACACTGCTTCCACCACTTCCTGCTTCTTTGACGGTGATATTTGTTGGTGCTGTTTGTCCCCGTGTATTCATCCCCTACGTCCCCACTTTTATTACTCCCAATACATGCGCATAGTTCCAATTCTAAAACGTCCTGTGCTGCTGCTGATGCGAACACGATTTGCTCCTGCGCTTAAATCCTCACGTTTTACATTCAACCAGTTATCTCCGGTAACCAGTTGTGATGGCGCAAACCAGTATCCTTTGTTATTGAAAATAACATCAAGACCGCCTGCTTCAGTAATTTCTTCAACAGAAAACACTACGGTAAAATTTCGGGCGCCTGCATAAATAGTGTTTGATAGGTTAAAGTAGAACGTTATATTGCTCTCTTCACTTTCTTTTTCAAAGGTTTGCAAAGTGATATCCGAGAGCGCGTATGATGCTCCGGGTTCAACAAGAAAGTCAATAAGATTTTGTCCCTCTGAAAGGTCAACACTGCTGAGCGAACCGCGAATAAAATACTGCTCATCACGTGCAAAAGGCGCTTCCTCATATACAAGCACGCCATTAACGCTCACCCCCAGATTTGCTGTGTTGTTTGAGCTGTCAATGCTAAAGAGCAATTTGTAGCTTCCTCCCTGGCTTTCTGAGCGCGTGATGGTGACCTCGCGTGTGTCTTGAGGATTAACTAAAGCATATGACACTTTTATAATTTCAAGGTCAAGCAGTTCGCATTTTTGCTGCTTCCAAAATGCGAGTCCATGCCATTCACATGAGATTTCAAGCGCGTCACCGCTTATTTTTGATGCGTCAATTGCAAGGTTGATTTCCTGATTTCGTAAGATTTCTGAAGAATAAATGGCTATGTTGTTGCTGCCAATTTTAAGAACAGGCGTGCCAATCACATCACCAATTCTACCCGTGACACGCACGAACGCGTAATCGCCGGGAATGAGGGTGCTTAGCTCACCTTTAAAAAGTATGTTTGCCGTGAGAACGGCAGTTCCCTTTTCCCATATCACTTCTTCAACAGGAGGGTATGCTAAGTCCATTGCTTCAAGTTCGTGTTCCCGAAGAAGCGAGCCTGTTTTTTTCCCAATATACCCTATTTCACGCGAAAAAATCTGGTTTGTTGACTCACTAATCTGGGGCGGTTGGGTTTGGTTTTTCTCCTCTTCATTGAGTCCTAATAATGACAAGCGCTCTGTTGGCGTTACAAAAAGCAAGTAAAACATGAATAGCCCTAGTACCACGAATAAAATGACCGCAACACCTGCTTGTCCGTGTTTCATACTGGGTAAATAGATATGCTTTTTAATTGATAAAAAGGTTGTGTTGCACATGCGCATAGAAGCTACGTTAGAGTACGTTCCAAAGAATGTTCAAAATATTCTTGTAGCGCAAGGAATAACTGAGCTTCGCCCGCCCCAAGCCCGCGCGCTTGAAGCCGGTCTTTTTGAAAAGAATCTTGTTATTGCTTCACCAACAGCATCAGGAAAGACCCTGATTGCAGAGATGGACATTTTAAACATGGTTCTCAATAAGGACAAGAAAGCGGTGTATCTTGTGCCCCTTCGTTCACTTGCAAGCGAGAAATATGCTGATTTCAAAAAGAAATACAAAGACATTCTTGACGTGTCTGTGTCCATGGGTGACCTTGATTCAAAAGACACGTTTCTCAAACACGCGGATATTATCATTGCAACCAGTGAGAAAATGGACTCCCTGCTTCGCCATGGCGCGCCATGGCTTTCGCAGGTAGGGTTGCTTGTTGTTGATGAAGTGCACTTGCTTGGTGAAGAAGCAAGAGGACCAACATTAGAAGTATTGCTCACCCGCCTTAAAACAGCTCTTCCAAAACTCAAAATTCTTGCGCTAAGCGCGACAATCAAAAATGCGCATGAAATAGGTAAATGGCTTTCAGCAGATATTGTTGAGAGCACGTACCGGCCTGTTGAACTCAAAGAAGGTATCATGTTTGATAATTGCATAGACTTTTTTGACAACAACACGCTTTTTGTGTCTGCAAGACGAAATGAGCCCAGTCTTGATGTAGTGCACCACACCCATGAGCAGGGAAAACAATCACTTGTATTCGTGTCTTCGCGAAGAAGCGCAGAAACGTTTGCACAAAAAATTAAGCTCATCCTCTCAGAAGAACAAAGCAAAAAGCTTGCAGCACTCTCACAACGCGTGCAAAACGTGCTTGAAAAACCAACAAGCCAATGCGAAAAGCTCGCAACCTTTGTAAAAAACGGTGTTGCGTTTCACCACGCAGGACTCTTAAATGAGCAGCGAACCCTGCTTGAAAACGCGTTTCGCGACGGCACGCTTAGTGTTATTGTTGCAACGCCCACGCTTGCCATGGGTGTTGACTTGCCTGCGTTTCGCGTGATTGTCAAAGACTTGAAACGCTACTACGCGCGCGAAGGCTTTATGGACTGGATAAAAGTTTTAGAATACAAACAACTTGCCGGGCGCGCAGGACGGCCAAACTATGAAAAATGGGGTGAAGCAATCACGTTTGCCACAACACGCGAAGAAAAAGAACTGATTTGCAGCAAGTTTGTGCAGGGCGAAGTTGAAGAAGTGTATTCAAAACTTTCTCACCAGCCAACACTGCGCATGCATGCACTCGCGCTTATTGCCCAAGAAGTTATTACTGGCGAAGAGAGCGCGCAAGCCTTTTTTGAGCAAACCTTTTATGCAACCCAGTATGGAAACCTAGACCAATTGCAGGCAACGCTTCGCATGGTGCTTGATGAGTTACAAGGATTTGGATTTATCACGTATCAGGGCAGCACTATTAGCGCCACTCGCCTTGGTCTTCGTGTTGCACAACTCTATCTTGACCCTATCTCAGCGCACACGCTCCTGCAGGCAATTGAGGCAACAAAAGGCGCGCGAGAAGTTGAACCAATTGCGCTGCTTCACGCGATTTGCATGACTCTTGAAATGCAACCCTCCTTGCGACTCTCACGAACCGATTATTCACGCCTTGCAGAAAACTTTGAATACGACCAGAACAAACTGCTCTATCCTGTTCCCCCTCCCACCTCATTTGATTTTGAAGATTATATTCGCGCCTACAAAACCGCGCTGCTTCTTGAAGACTGGATTGATGAAATTACAGAACAAGGCATTCTCACTAAGTTTCGCGTGCTCCCCGGCGACCTTCGCTGGCGTGTAAACAACGCTGACTGGATATTATACTCGCTTGCTGAGCTTGCCCGCGTGCAGGGAGCAACATACCTTCTTTCCCCCATACAGCACGTGCGAATCCGCATCACGTATGGCATTAAAGTCCAACTCCTGCCTCTTGTGCAATACGCAGGTATTGGGCGCGTGCGGGCACGCACACTCTATGACGCTGGCATACGAACCGCTGTCCAGATTAAAAGCGTGCCATTACCTGATTTGGAACGCTTACTTGGACCAAAAATCGCCACAAAACTTAAATTGCAAGTAAGCGAAAAAACTCCCCAAAGGCCCCAAAACGAGCAAGAACCACAATCAGATTTAAATAAGTATGTGGGATGAGAGGACACGTATAATGAACACGCCAAACCATGTTGGATTTATTATTGATGGTAACCGCAGGTGGGCAAAAGCACGCGCAAAAACCGCGATTCAAGGACACAAAGCAGGCTTTGATGTATTTGACCCTATCTTGCGCCACGCTGACAAAAAAGGCATCAACCATATCACGTTCTATGTGTGGAGTCTTAAAAACGAGGCAGGAAGAAGCAAAGACGAGCGTTCAAACATTTTTGGCCTTATTGTTAAAGCACTTCATAATGTGATTAGAGAAGCAAAAAAGAATGAAGTGCGCATCCAATTTTTTGGCAGATGGCAAAACGCGGTTGAAGTCAAAAAAGAAATTGCGCAAATGATTGACGAAACCAAACATTTTACCAAAAAATCGCTTAACTTTTGCTTTATGTATGACGGACACGCAGAAATTGCTGATGCGTGTCAAGCAATAATTGATAACGGTATAACTCAGGTTGATGAAAAAACAGTAAAAGCACACTTGTACAGCAAAGAGGTGCCCCCCCTTGACTTGATTATCAGAACCGGCATGAATGATGGTGTACGACTGTCGGGCTTCATGCTCTGGGACGCGTCATATACTGAGCTTATTTTTCATGACATATACTGGCCCGACTACACTGCAGAACAACTTGACGCAGACCTTGGCGAGTTTGCACGCCGCAACCGCAGATTTGGCGCATAACTAGGGTTATTTAGTGTGGGTTTAACATAAACTTTAAATAATAGTGTATGCATTACACTAAATAACAAAGTGTGGAAAGTACAATAACGTGATATTTGATGACAACAAATAATGATTGCTTACTTACTGACCATTACCAGCTTACTATGAGCGCAGCGTATTACACAAAAAAACTCACAGACAAAAATGCAACATTTAGCTTGTTTGTGCGAAAACTTCCAGAAAACAGAAATTTTCTTGTTGCAGCAGGACTCGAACAAGCGCTAGACTATCTTGAAAATCTGCATTTTGAAAAAGAACATATTGACTGGCTCTCAAAACGGCCTGAATTTGCTCACGCTGATAAAACATTTTTTACAGAATACCTGCCAAATTTTAAATTCTCTGGAGCAGTTCGTGCGGTTAGTGAAGGAACACCTATTTTCCCAAACGAACCGATTCTTGAAGTAACCGCACCTATTATTGAAGCACAACTTGTTGAATCAATGCTGCTCTCAACGTTTGCTGGCCAAACAATGGTTGCGTCAAAAGCAGCGCGCATTGTGCATGCCGCTCAAAAAAGGCCGGTGACAGATTTTGGCTTGCGTCGTGCACATGAACCCCATGCTGGACTATATGGTGCGCGTGCTGCATATCTTGCGGGTTGTGCTGCAACGTCAAATGATCTTGCTGGTTTCTTGTGGGGTATTCCCGTTACGGGTACTATGGCACATTCATACATTCAAACCTATGGTGACGAAAAAAAAGCATTTGCTGATTATGCAGAAGTGTATCCTGATTTCATGGTTGCACTCATTGACACGTACAATCCAATTGCCGGAGCAATAAACGCGTCAGAACTAGGTGAGCTCCTTAAAGCGGTGCGTATTGATAGTGGCGACCTTGCAAAAAATGCACGAAATGTTCGAAGAGCTCTTGACAAACATGGTCTAAAAGACACAAAAATTGTTGCAAGTAGTGACTTAAATGAGTACAAGATTGAAGAGCTTGTGGCAAGCAAATACTCTCAGAACCGCGGGCCAATTGACCTGTTTGGTGTTGGCACTGAACTGATGGTATCAAAAGACGCGCCAAGCCTAGGTATTGTCTACAAGCTTGTTGAATTTGATAACAAACCGCGCATTAAGCTTAGCGAAGGCAAAGTCACGTACCCAGGAAGAAAACAAATTTATCGCATTTATGATGGACAAAACAGTCATGATATTCTCGCACTTGAAGATGAAGTACTTGAAGGAACGCCACTCTTGCATGACGTTATGACTGATGGCAAACGCATTGACACGCAAAAGTCAGTGCATAAAATTCGTGACTATTGTCTTAAACAACAAGAAAAACTTCCAAGCCATATTCTTTGCCTGAAAAAAACTGAACCCTACAAAGTGCGTGTCAGTCCGCAACTTGAGAAATTAACAAACAAACTTAGTCTAGACTATCACGTGAGCGTGTTTAACCCAACTCGATTTAGAGGTATTACACACTATCCCTGCATTGGAGGTCGGTGGCGAACCCGCACACATTGGGATTCGCTCTATGAGAGGTAACTTGACAATGAGAATAGGATACATGGTTGACGTACAAAATGACTTTATGAAAACTGGCGGTGCACTCTACATTGAGGACGCCGAAAAACTGTTTGAAAACATTCAAACACTCAATAAATTATTTGAAGAAAAAGATATACCCGTCTGGGCAAGTGCTGATGCACATGACCCGCACTCAAAAGAACTTGCACGAAATGGCGGCGTATGGCCAGACCACTGTATGAAAGGCGCGTATGGCAAGGAGTTGTGTGAAGAATCGGGATACATACCACAACTCACGCTCTCTCCGCTTGAATCTGATGCGGGATTGCACGTGAGCGGATATCGCGCAAAAGCAGGGTTTTTACACCATAACCTCCTGCTTGAAAAAGATGAAAATGACATTTTCTCCCATGCTCCATACAACTATCTTTTTGAGGCGCTTGGTTTAATACCACATCCCAATGAGCGTGAACCCGTACAAGCAATTGTATATGGTGTTGCAACAGATTACTGCGTAAAAGATGCAGTGCTGGGCATGCGCAAGCGCGGCATTGAGGTATTGCTTGTCACTGACGCAATAAAAGAAGTCACGCCAGAAACTGGAAAAGAAGCCCTTGCGCTCATGTGTAAAGCAGGTGCAAGAGAAGTGACAACAAATCAGTTGTTGGACTTATTGAAATAAACGCATGTGCACTACATAATAGGTATATGCACACTAAAGAAACATTTGAATAGCAAAAAAACAAAAACAAGATGTAGGGAGCAGTAACAATGCAAAATATAACACTCTTTGATTCAGTGTACATTGTTGACAATCAAGACAAACGCACAAATCCTGAGCACGAAAAAACCCGAGAAACCGTGCTTGCATGGCTTCGTGCTCACGCAAAAAAAGTCATGCAATTGCAAAACAAAGAACTTGGAACTGGCGTGTTTGATGATGCAACAATGGTCATCACTGTTGGTGGCGATGGTACGCTTCTTGGCGCAGCACATTACATCCAAAACAATGCCGTTGTTCTTGGTATCAGATCAACAAGCACAAGCATTGGCCATGTATGCTCTGCAAACCTTGATACAATAGAAAGCTCGCTTAAAAAGTTAGAACAGGGTGAATTTGAAATCGCAGCACTCTCGCGCATCAATGCAATTATTACTGCAAATGGAAACACGTTCACGTGCTCGCATCCTGCGCTTAATGAAATATCTTTTGCAAACAAAAGCACGCCACGACGCATGGTTTACTATGAGCTTGAAACAAATGAGTTCAAAGAATTTCAAGCAGGAGACACACTTATTTTTAGCACGGGAACTGGTTCAACTGCGTACATTAAAGACTTGATTGAACGGGAAAAATATGATGCTTACAGCGGTGAGAGCGATACTTTGCTGTTTGGACTGTATGCGCGCTGCCTTGGAAAAAAACGCTTTGGCGAAATCAAAGATGGATTTGCAAAAGTTACCGTAAAAACTGATGAGGGAGCATACCTTGCAATTGACAGCCAAAAAACATACTTCCTTCAAATAGGCGATTCGTTTACTCTTGCACCTGCACCAAAACTGAGGACACTACATTTTATAACTAATAATTGTTAATCATACACTATGAGTAACCGGGAGACGCCATTGGTAACGACTGATATTATTCTGTTTACTATCCAGAATGATGACTTGAAAGTACTTCTTGTTAAACGTCGTTTTGAACCCTTCCAAGATGAATGGGCAATTCCCGGCGGATTTGTAAAAAAAGATGAAACCCTTGAGCAAACGGCGCTACGCGAACTCAAAGAAGAAACCAATGTTGATGATGTTTACTTAGAACAGCTCTACACGTTTGGCAGTCCAAATCGAGACCCGCGCGGACGAGTAATTACCGTGTCATACTTTGCGCTTGCAAATTCAAAGAACATGCATGTGCAAGCAAGTAGCGATGCAAAAGAAGTCAAGTGGTTTTCAATGTACCGCCTTCCAAAACTCGCGTTTGACCACAAAGAAATTCTTGAATACGCGCTCACACGTCTTAGATACAAACTTGAATACACGGCAGTCACCTTCAAACTTTTGTCTGAAAAATTTACTCTTACAGACTTGCAGCGCGTGTATGAAATTATTTTGAATAAAGAACTTGACAAGCGCAATTTTAGAAAAAGCATTGCAAACCTTGTTAAAAAAACAAATGAAAAAACAGAAGGAGTCTCACACCGGCCAGCGTGGTTGTACGAATTCAAGTTTGAAGACGTGTCAATGGTTCACAAAAAATAAGTTATAGATTTTTTCGCGTTTCTTTTTTGTAACTTTCAACATTTGGCTGGTCAAACGCATTGACTCCAAGTAATTTTCCAAGATACATGACTTCAAGCATTTTAAACATCAAAAACGCGCCAATATTTTCTTCATCAATCACTTCAAGTTCAACACTCAAAAACGGCAAATCCTTTTTTTCAAAAGACGTCTCAGTTCCTGCAAGAATCGCGCCAAGCACCGTATGATATCGCTTTGTCTCTAATTCTTTTACCAGCCCAAAAAGCTTTGGCACGCGCACTCCGCGCGTCACGTATTTGACATTAACAAACGTGGTAATCTTGTCTTTTGGACCGCCAGCAAATAATTGAAACATGGAATGATTATCAATTGAGCCAACGCTCACAATTGGCGTAAAACCCCTGCCTTGTTTTCCAAGGCTTTCACTTATAAGCTGGCGCCACCAATCACCTACTGATTTGAGGTATCCTGAGAAAAGATAGATATTTGCAATCCTTTTTTTCCTATTATAATAATATGAATGAACAATTGCGCTTACTATCGCAGGATTTGATTGCCACTCTTCATGCACACACAAATCTCTCATGGCACGCGCCCCTTCTAGAAGTTTGTCAATATCAATCTCAAGCATGAGTAATGGGAAAAGACCTACTGGTGAGAACACAGAAAACCGTCCTCCCGCAGCAAGAGGTATTGCAAGTGTATGATACCCTTGTTTTTTTGCAACGCGCCATAATGGTGAATTTTTTGTTGTTGTAACAACCACTCGCGATGCGTAAGATGTGTCAAACTCTTTTACGAGTTCAACTACGGCTTGAAAATTTGCTATGGTCTCAGCAGTCAGGCCACTTTTACTTATGGTATTAATTACTACTTTTTTTCCACGTTTAATGTTGCGTTTGAGAATTTGAAACACATCATGCGTGTACTCGGAATCAACGGTTTCGAGAAAAAATACTTTTGGCTTTTTTCTTGATTCATTGTAGAGCGCGCCATTCAATGCTTCATGTATTGCGCGTGTGCCAAGACTGCTACCACCAATACCTACAATAACTAAATAATCTGGCGCGTCTTTTTTAAGATGTTGTGCTATGCGCTTGACGTCTGCTAACATTTTTTTGTTATCAATATAATTAAGGCGCGTCTCTGTTTTTGTCTCTAAATCACGTCTAAACGCTTGTACTGTTTTATGTAATTTTTTTTGACCAGATTCAAACACGCCTGAACTCACCATACTATTGCGATATGAAAAACTAAAGCCCGGATACGTAATTTTTCCTTTTGCGTGTTCAATCACATCCTTGAGCGTTTCAATTGCTTTTTTCGTGTTTGTGTTATGCATTACATACGAGCCTGAAACAAAACTATCAGCTCCTGCAAAATATTCATTGACAATTGTGTAGGGTGTAATACCCCCGTCCACCTCAACAGGCACATCGGGATAATGCGTTTGCAAATAGTTTACTTTGTCAACTGTTTCTTGTAAGAACTCGCTGCCATACCTGCCGGGCTCAACACTCATTACAAGCACGCTCTCAACCGTGTCAAGCAAGGGTTCAATTGCGCTCACTGGCGTTTTTGGGTTGATAGCAACGCTCACGCACCGGTCAGCGTCCTGAATTTCTTTGATGAGCTTTTTTGGATTCTTTGTTGATTCAATATGAAAAATAATTGCATCAACTTTGTGCGCGTGCTTTTTAATCCATGCGTGAGGATTTGCAACCATGAGGTGGGCTTCATAGCTTCCCTTAAAATTGGGCAGAGAAAAATCAAAATCAAGTGATGTTTCTAGCACGAATGCACCATCCATCACATCGAGCTGAATAGCATCAACAAGGTGCATGACTTTTTTGAGTGCGCCATCAAGCTCTTTTTGGTTTTTTGCAATAATGCCTGGAACAATGCTTACCATGATTCCTCTTGTTTTATGATTTTTTTTACCCTGCGCACATGGCGTTTGAGCTTGCTGAAGGTTGACTGCATAAACGCGTCAAAAATTTTTTTTGCTGATTTCTCGCTTGTGTTGCCGCTGCCAAGACATAAAACATTGGCATTATCGTCCTCAACACTTTTTTTTGCGCTAAACACATCAGTACATAATGCTCCACGAATGCCGCTGACTTTGTTTGCTGCAATACACACACCCGTTCCGCTGTTGCATATGAGAACGCCCCGTGCGTTTTTCATGCGAGAAACCACGTTTGCCACAGCAAATGAAATGTCAGGATAATCATCACCCTCCTCGTGCAAAGGGCTTAAGTCAGTACTGTTGTGACCCTGTTTTTTTGCATACGCTTTGAGCACTTCTTTTAGTGCAAATCCTTCATGGTCTGCGCCAAAAATAATATTCATAACACTCCCCCAACAAGGTTTTGCCAGTCTTTTGCAAAGGTGTTAAGGCCTTTTGCAATAAGAGGATGTGAAACCGTCATGGTCTTCCAATCCTTGCTTGTTGTTTGTTTTTTATACGCTACGGGTTTAAGATTTTTGTCATACACAATTTTTTTTGGCTGTTTTTTATGCCATGCAATAAGCACCTGCTTTGGCGCGGTAATACAATCCACCCCCACTTCAATGCACGCATGCACGTGTTCTTTGTGCCTGATGCTTGCTCCAAGAATGCTCACATGTCCGTCTCCTTTTGCGTATGCTCTTTGAATGTTTCGCACTACGTCCATGCCTGAAACACCGGTATCATCAAGACGGCCAATAAATGGCGAAACAAATACCTGACCTTTTTTTGCGCCGCGCGTTGCACTATACACAGCGCGTGCCTGTTCTTGGGTGAAAACAAGCGTCATATTAACGCGCAACCCCTCCTTAACTGCGTAGTGCGCTGCTTTTAGTCCTTCTTTTGTAGCAGGAAATTTGATATGGGCATTACTAATCCACGTGTTCATGAGTCGCGCCTGCCAGAGCATTTCTTTGTACGTGGTTCGCGCATCAGCATACACTTCTAATGAGATTGAACCTTTTTTGATACGTTGGCTGATTTCTTTTGCAATGCGTTCGTATTCCCCAAATAATGCTGCGGGCGTGATTGACCCTTCTTTTTGCATGCGCGCTTGCACGCGCGGATTTTTTGCAATAAGTGAGGGATTTGTGGTTTGTCCGTCAAGAAAGCCAAGCGCGCGCTTCACTATTCGCGTGTCTGTTGGGTTTCCGCTGTCAAGAAAGATGCGCGTTCTCATATTGCTTTTTTCACCGCGTTGATAATGCTTTGTTTTGAGATTCCTTCATAATCAAGTAGCATGCGGGGCGCGCCGCTTTCAGGGATTTTTGTGACAGCAAGGCGGTGCATGTTTGCAAAGGCGTGCATGTCGCTTAGTGCGCTGTCAATTGCGTCACCTAATCCGCCCTCAAGAAAATGGTCTTCAACGGTGATAAGTGCTTTAGTCTCTTTTGCTGCGCGAACAATAGTGGGTACGTCAAGGGGTTTTATTGAGTACGCATCAATCACGCGCACTATAATGCCTTCTGCTTTAAGCGCTTCATATGCGCCAAGCGCCTCATGAACCGTGATGCCTGCGGCAATAATGGTTGCTTTATCCTTGCTGCTCTCTTTTAATATTTTGCTCCCTCCAACATGAAACGCATCCTGTTTTGTGTAGAGCACCGGCGTGTCCATGCGCGTTGTTCGAAGATAGGCAATTCCTTTATGTTGTGCTGCACGCTCAACAAGCGCACGCATGCTTACTGCATCACAGGGGTAGAGCACTACGCTGCCAAGAATTGAGCGAAACATAGCAATGTCTCCAAGACCCATTTGAGACGGCCCATCCTGGCCAATGCTCACGCCCGCATGTGAGCCCACGAATTTGATGTTTGCCCGGGCATACTCGCTCATGCGAATCTGGTCATGCGCGCGCGCAAGAAACGCAGCAAACGTTGAGACAAACGGGATTTTACCGCGAAGCGATAGTCCAAGCGCGGTGCCAACCATGTTTTGTTCTGCAATAAACATTTCAAAAAAACGTTCAGGGTAGCATTTTGCAAAATCCTTTGCATAGGTTGAATTACTCACTTCAGCGTCAAGACAAACAATGTCAGGGTAGCGAAAAAAGATTTCTCCAAGACTTGTGCCATATGCTTTTCGCGTGGCAACCATGTCACCGCGCTTGTACAAAATAGGCTTGACCTTTCGTGCTCGCGCCTGTTTTGGTTTTTTCTTTTCTGGAACGCGTATGTGTCCCACCACGCTTTTGTCAATGCCGCCAAGTTCAACGAGTGCGCGAATAAACTCATCTTTGTTAAGCACTTTGCCATGCCATCCTTCTTTGTCTTCGAGAAATGACACGCCCTTTCCTTTGATT
The DNA here is from genome assembly GCA_002763265.1 of archaeon CG10_big_fil_rev_8_21_14_0_10_43_11. NCBI lineage: Archaea > archaeon CG10_big_fil_rev_8_21_14_0_10_43_11. The sequence goes on from PEZQ01000010.1 coordinate 30,767, forward strand.
GTTTTTGCAATAATCATAACAGGTTTTCCTTTGAGGCGTAATGCTTTTTCGTATGCAAGACACACTTCCTCAATGCGGTGGCCATCAACTACAATCGTGTGCCAGCCAAACGCTGCAAGCACGCGCTCAAAACGCGATACGTTATGACCCCACATAGTCTCGCCGCGCTGTCCAAGACGGTTCACATCAATAATGCCTATAAGATTGTCAAGTTTGTAGTGCGCGGCAATTTGTACTGCCTCCCACACCGAACCTTCACTCATTTCACTATCTCCTAAGAGGACAAATACGCGGTAGGGGAGTTTGTCAAGATACTTTGCATTCAATGCTTTACCCACACCAATACTCAAACCTTGACCCAATGAACCCGTGGGGGCTTCAGCATACGGAAAATCAAGCGAGGGATGTCCTTCAAGACGACTTCCAAAATGACGCAAAGAAAGCAGTTCTTTTTCGCTTACTTTTCCTGCAACCGCCCACAACGCATAGAGAAGAGGAGATGCGTGTCCCTTTGAAAAAATAATGCGGTCATTATTCTCGTATTGGGGATTATTTGCATCATAGCGAAAATATCCATTAAACATAAGACAGGTCATGAGTTCAACTGCTGAGAGAGATGATGTTGGATGACCTGAGCCTGCGCTTGTTGTTGATTCAAGAATATAGTAGCGAACCAGTTTTGCAAGCTTTGCAAGCGAGAACACGTTACTCACACTATCCTCTCCATACCTATTTTTGCGCGCTGCCTTGTTAAAAATTCTTTGGACGCTACGCACTGCTTAACCCACAACTTTATTAATAAAATACGTTTTTTATGTCCGCATGAAACGCCGTGTTACGCACGTTCTTGACCGTGTTTGGGAGTTTTATTTTAGAGAATACAAAAAACTCTTTCTCATCCCGCTCATGCTTCTTGTGTTTTTCTCAGCAAGTTTAGCATACTCAAAAATCACCACTGGCGAGTTCTTCCAAAAAGGCGTATCTCTTAAAGGTGGGTACTCGGTTACAATTGAAACCTCATATCAGTTTGATGCTGACCTGCTTGCAAAACAACTCACGCAAGCAGGATTTTTTGATGTTGACGTGCGCACGCTAAATGACGCGTTCACAAGCGGGATTAGCGGTTATGATATTACGAGCGAGTCGGAACTCACTGCAGAAACAATCAAAACATTCTTCCAAAACACCTATGACCTTGCCCTTGATGATGCGCATCTCTCATTTGGGTTTCAAAGCGCCACTATTGCAACTACGTTTTTTAGACAAGCCTCAGTTGCGCTTATCATTGCATTTGTGCTTATGGGCGCGGTTGTGTTTTACTATTTTAGACAGCCTGTTTCTTCGTTTAGCATTATTTTCTCAACGCTCTCAGACATCATTGCAGTGCTTGCCACGCTTAACTTGCTTGGCATAAAACTAAGTGTTGCAAGTCTTGGTGCGTTGCTTATCATTATTGGTTACTCCGCTGACAGCGACGTGCTTTTAGCAACAAACATTCTCAAACGAAAAGATGCACCACTCAAAGACCGAATCAAGCGCGCAATCAAAACAGAAATTGTTATGGACGTTGCAGCACTTTCCGTGTACGCTATCATGTTTGTGTTCTCAAACGTGCAAATGATTCGCGAAATTGCGCTGGTGCTCTTGCTGGGCATTGTGTATGATGTCATAAACACGTGGCTTGGTAACGTGGTGTTTCAGAGAGTAGTAGAGGAGGGACGACAATGAAACGAATAGTTACTAATTACAAACTCCTCCTTCTCTTTATTGGCGTTATCTTTGCTATTGCTGCGATTAACCCGCGCATTGATACGAGCGGCGTGTATGTTGTAAGCTCTGGAGCGCCGCTTGAACAAGACCTTAAAGGTCACACTATTGTTGCAATCAACAATCACACCATTTATTCTCTTGATGATTATCATGACGCGCTTGCAAACATTGCGCCAGGAGACACAGTACGAATTACCACAACACAACCCACCTATCCATTTATGTATGATACTATTGAAGTCTACCCCTTTCTTGCTGAAGAAAAAGAAAACCAGACCTGGATTGGCACGTACGTTTCAAAACCACCCTCATCAAATCTCATGTTCGGTCTTGAACTGAGTGGCGGCACAAAACTGATTCTCAAACCAGATGAGACACTCTCACCCACTCAATTTGAAAATGTATTAAGCATTCTTCGCGAACGCCTTGACTTGTTTGGCGTTAAGGGAGCGGGTGTTTCTTCAATTACTGACTTGAGTGGCGAGAAATTCATCCAAGTTGAGCTTGCAGGCGTGACAAGCCAGGAAGCGCGCGACTTGCTTGAAAAAGAAGGAAAGTTTGAAGCAAAAATCAGAAACGAAACCGTATTTACCGGCACTGATATTCGCGACGTGTGCATTTCTGGCGTGCAATGCACCATGACCTTGCAAGCGCGCGGACTCACGCAACAAGATTTGTACTGGGAGTTTGCATTTGGCATTTCAATCTCGCAACATGCAGCAGACTCTTTTGCAAACATAACAAACCAGATTGAAACCGAGTTTGAAAACGGACAAGAATACGTGAACGCGACTATTGATTTTTACATTGATGACGAGCTTATTGAAGACGCATCACTGCGCATTCCTGCATCAATTAAGGGGATTGCTCTTACTGACCCGGTTATCACGGGCGGTGCGCAAACAAAAGAAGAAGCCCAGCAGGAAATGCGCTATTTACAGTCTATTTTACAATCGCGAAAACTGCCTGTCAAACTCAACATTTTAAATGTGCAAAGCGTATCGCCAACCCTTGGCAAACAATTTATTGAAAACATTTTCTTCATATTTATTATTGCCATTCTTGTTGTTGATGTAATTATTGCAGCGCGCTACAAAAATATCAAACTCGTTGGCGTTACCATATTTGTTTCGCTCTCAGAAATTTTTATCACGCTTGGCGTTGCAGCCCTTATTAACTGGAATCTGGATATTGCATCAATTGCAGGCATTATTGCCAGTGTGGGAACTGGCATTGACGACCAAATCGTGATTCTTGACGAAGTTAAAAACAAGCATTCAGACGCGCAAATCACGCGGCGAATTAAAAAAGCGTTCTTTATTGTGATTGCTGCCTTTGCCGTGAGTATTGCTTCAATGATACCGCTTTTATTTGCAGGAGCAGGACTCTTGCGGGGTTTTGCAGTTACAACTATTATTGGTTTGTGCGTTGGCGTGTTTATTACCCGACCTGCGTTTGCAGAACTGGTTAAAATGGTTGAAGGAAAAGAGTAAGTGTAATCACTTATTTGAGTGATTTAATTGCCTGCATTAAGTCGCCGTTTGTTTCTTCAAGTGCTTCTCTTGCTTTGGTTTTTGATACGCCTGCTTTTTCAGCTACGAGTGCGATATCATCTGGGGAAATTTCAATTTCTTCTTCAAGTGACTCGTCGTGCTCGTCTCCTTTAATTTGAAATATGACTTCGCCCATCACGCTCATCTTGGTCACGTCAGGATTGTCAAGAACAATTTTTTTGTCATGCGTAAAGATTTCAACACGCACCGCGTCAATAGGCTGCATGTTCATTTGCTTCATTAATTTTTTCATCTGGTTTGGATTAAACATGAATCAATCACACGATATTTAAACCGTAAAACCCCTTATTAACATTATGCTTCACCGGTTCAACCACATTCTTCGCGAAGAGTACCGCCACATCTCGCCGGTGTTTGTTCCTTCTATTGCGCTTTTCTTGTTTTTTCTTGGCTGGGGCGTGATTGGGCCGTTTTTTACTATTAATGCAAAACAAATTCTTGTCACCCCGTTTCTTGTGGGCGTGTTCACGTCCTTGTGGGGTGTGATTCGTTTTGTTACTGATTTTTTTGTCGGCTCGTTTGTTGATATCAGTGATGCAAAAAAGCTGGTGACTATCTCATTTTTTGGCTATGTTCTAGTTGGCTTTGGCTACTATTTTATTGACACACCCCTGCTTCTTCTTGCGTGGCGCGTTGTGCACTCACTTTTTGGCAGCGTGCTTTGGGTTGGCTTGTGGGGGTATTTGCACAAGACAATTCCCTCACAATATCGTGATGAGGATTTAACGTTTCAGTCTATTGCTCGAACCATTCCCTCTATTTTTGCGCCATTTCTTGGCGCAATTATCTTCACGCTCTCAAACCCGAAAAACGTGTTTCTTGTTATGGCTTTGTTTAGCACGTTTGCAGGCATTATCTTTTTGTTTCGGGCAAAACCGGCACGCTCAGTGCGCGCAGTTACGGTAAACACTATTATACAAAGAAATGTGAGCATGATACGCTCTTTTCGCACGCGTTTTGCTTTTGTTGGTTTAATGCTTCTTGGCGTTTTTCTCATAAGCGGCGCGTATGGCACGTTTATCCCTATTTTTCTTTTTGACGCGGGCTTTTCTTCAATTATCATTGCGCTTGTTGCTGTTGTGCAGAGCATTCCTATCTTTTTTGCGCTGCCCGTAAGCAGGTATGCTGATAAGATTGGCAGAAAACCTGTGCTCTGGTGGGGCATTATTCTTCTTATTACTGCACTTCTTGCGCTTTCTGCTTCCAGTTCTCTTGCGGGCATTCTTGGTTCAGTACTGTTGCTGGGTTTTGCGTTTGCTATTATCACACCAACAGCAAACGCGCTTGTTGGCGACATGGCTGTTGATGGTGAGCAAGGAGTGATTGCGGGTATGGGTGAAATGTTCAAAGACCTTGGCGCGCTTTCAGGACCATTTCTTGGCGGACTTATTATCAGCCAATTTAATTTCAGTGCACTTCTTATGATTCTTGCGGTGGTTGCAGGACTCTTGCTTGTTATCACTTTCCGCTTTCACGAACAAAAAATTCCTCTTAATCTTAGCCTTGGTTTAGCAAAGAAATGAGAAAAAAAGAGAGTTGAGAGAATTGCCTTACTTTGTTCTGTTATGTAATTTCTTGCCCTGGCTTGTTAGGCTTCGAAGCGCACGCTTGCGGCTGTTTGTTGACAAAAGCCATTGTAAATTCTTGTCAGTTATGACTTGCGGATGGTAGGGGTCTACAAGAATGACTTCAAACCATGTGTAGTGTCCGTCATCGCCAACCCAGTAACTGTTCAAGACTTCCAGATTAGGATGCTTTCGCGAACTGCGTTCTTCAGCAATAAGCTGCAAACTCTTTCGTGGCGAGTACTTAACCTGGCCTGTTTTTTTCGGCTTCCTGCCAGAATGCAGTTGTGGTCTTTTTCTTCCGCCTTTCTTGATTTTTACGCGTGCAAGAACAAAACAATTCTTTGCGCGATACCCAAGACGGCGCGCGCTTGCAATGTTTGACGGTCGCTCAATACGAACAATCGTGCCTTCTTTGCGCCACGTTTGCAAAAGCTGCTTGTATTCCTCTCGATTGTTTTTAAGAGGGCTTTTCCATATTTCTTTGAGATACTTATAAAATCCCATGTTTTATCACCATTTATGCTCATCGAACTGAATCGAATCAACGCGCGGTTATCTGCAAACTAATTGCTTAACCCTTTTTAAAAGTTATTATCGTTTTGTAACTGTCCGCAACGTCTAAACTATCCAGAAAGTGTCGGGAAATAGCAGTCGGCAAACAGTAACAATTTTCTGTAGAAGGGACTATTACTACTTGCGCAGCTTTGCAAGGTGGTGCTGCATTATACCCACCATATCATTGCCCTTGCTCTCGTCAAAAAGAAATGAATCATCATGCCTGAAAAAACGTGCTTCAAGCTCGTCCGCAATTTTTTTAGCGGTTTCATACAGTTCTTGGCGAATCTTCATCGTGTTTTTTACGACATTATTAATCCGTGTCTGACTTGCAAGATGATGGTTTGGTCCGATAACAACAAGAATCTTCTTTTTTTTACTACGTGCCATAACCGTTGCATCCATCTCGTAGCCCATATCCTTAAACACTGAGCGTGCGCCCTCATACGTTTTTGACTTTCCTTGTGACGTAAACGCGTGGTAATCCCCCCGTGTGATATCAATTACTTCAAGATATCCTGCAATAAGCGAACTTATTTCTTTTAATTTGCCCCCGTGCAATTCTGGCTCTGAGGCAACTAATAAACCGCTGTTAATAACCATGGTAAGAAAAATGTCTGTTGTAAAACCACGAATTGCCATAGGTTATGTTAAGCGCGCATGCATTAAAATCTGTTTCTCTACTCCTCTTAATTAGTGGACGCGTACAATACTATTTTTTTTAAAGTATGATTCTTCTTTAAAAGTGATATGCACATCCCCCAACGTGGCGGTCTTTGTCCCACCTGTAAATTACAGGCACACCAGGGCAGGCCATGCCCGTTTGTGCACATTCTCTCACGCGACTTATCAGGCATTAAAGATTTTATGAGCACGTCACCGCCAACCATTTTTGTTGGCAGATACAACTATCCTGACGTGAACGTTGGTGTTATGTCACCAATTAATTATGAGGGAGATATAGCAACTCTTGATAATCACTATACGTGGTTTAAACAAGGGCTTGGCGTGTCAGAAATTGCCGCACTTCGAGGCGAGCTTATTAATTCGCGAATCACGTCAAATGTGAAACGCGCGCAAAAAACTGTTGGCACATTTCAGGAACTTGCCATGGCAAAAAAGGAAACTGACCTTGAAATACATCTTAAAAAGAGTATTGCTTATCATCCCCAAACGTTTGCAAACGCGGCGCCCATGGGGCCAAATGTTGAGCTTAAAACGGTGCGGCTTGCAGAAAACGTGCGCGTTTTAAAACCCATAGAAAAAGCGTATTATGATATTGACCTTAGAGCAACTGACGCGCTTGGCATGCTCTACAAAAAAGGCATTGATGAGCTTAAACTCGCGCGCATTCTTTCAGGAGGTATTCTTGGCGTAAAAACGCAGCGTAAACTTGTGCCAACGCGGTGGAGCATTACTGCTGTTGATGACACTCTTGGAAAGCAAATGATTCACAACATCAAAGCATTTCCGGGCATTGATGAGTATCGTGTGTTTTTTGGCTCGCAGCTTGGAAACCACTATGCAATTGTATTGATGCCTGGACCGTGGTCCTACGAATTGTTCGAGTTTTTTGAAAACCCACACAGGGGTTTTACTACCGACTATGAAAGCCCGTTTGGCAGAACATCCTACGCGTCACAAACTGCTGGAGGCTATTATGCGGCGCGCCTTGCAATTCTTGATTACCTGCAAAAAAATAAGCGCTGTGCGCGTGCGCTTGTTTTGAGAAAGATTACGCGCGACTACTTCCTGCCGCTTGGCGTATGGCAGGTGCGCGAGAACATGCGAAAAGCTTTCAATTTTGAACGCCGATTTGACACACTTGAATCAGGGCTTTTATACGCAAAAACGCTTCTTGGCATTGACCCAACACCAGTTCTAAACGCGAGCAAACTCATCGCCGCTCACAAACAACCAACACTTAACACATATTTCTAAGAAATGTTTATTCTAGTGATTCTTCAATCCGTTTTTGGATTTCTTTTCTTCTTCTTGGATTGAGTGCCACTTGCAATCCATAATTCGTTTTCTTTTGAATTAGTAATCCTTCTTTTATGAGTGTTTTCCCGTTTTGTAGATAATCTCCACTAAGATATGCCGGAACTCCTTTTTTTAAGTGCTCGAAATCAGTGTGTTTTCCGCCCCAGACCCGACGCCGATTGAGTCTTGTGAGTATATCATCTTGGATTTGTTTGTCTGTTAAGATTATTCTTCGTTTCGAATCGTGCACGTGTATTTTAAAACATCTACCTATTAAAGGTTTATTATACTATACTTTCAAAGGGTAAATTTATATACCTTATAACGATATACCGTTACTATGGAGAAATCTGTTCTCGTTGAATATCTAGGAGATAGTCCTATTATTAGAATTGTTGATTTTTTAGTAGAGAACAAATTATTTGACTATTCTAAAAAACAAATTATGGAAGAAATAAACCTATCAAAAGCCACCTTCTTTAAATATTTCCCTAAATTGGAAAAGATAGGTATGGTTAAAATTTCTCGGGTGTTTGGTAAGACGAAACTATACAGAATAAATATGAGTAGTGCTGTTGTTAGCAGCATTATACAGTTGGAATTAGCATTAGCTAAAGAATATGCTGATAACGTTGATGCTCAAATTTTAAGTTTATCTTGAATAGGTATCAGGGCTGTGGTCAGTATCTATTAATGTTTAAGCACTTTTTAAACCAACACGTTAATAATTGTTTTTATCCTTTCTAACAACTAGTATGAATCTCACGGACGTTGCGCGCGTTATTGTTGCACTCAGCATCACACCCCTTACTGATACGCTTGTGCTTCGCGTGTTTTCTGCAGGCGTGTACGCGCTTGTTGGGCTCTTTGTAGTATCGGTTCTCAATAAATTTATTCGTTCAATCTTACGTGACAAAGAAGTCGCCTCAATGTTTGCACGCGTTGGCATAACCCCCCACATTCTTGATTTTACTGCAAACATTATCCGCTATTACCTTTACTTTATTGTTTTACTCGTTGTGCTCGGACGCCTTGGCGTGTCAAGCGTGCTTATGGACATTCTGGTGTTTGTCCTTATTATTGCAGTGGTTGTTGCAGCAGCACTTGCACTAAGAAATATTATACCAAACGCAGCAGCAGGAATTTATATCTCATCAACAAACATTATCAAACGAGGAGATTCAATAGAAGTTGCAGGCGTGAGCGGCAAAGTTCGTGAAATCGACCTTGTTCACACAGTTCTTGACAAGAACAAAAGTGAAAAAATTATTATCCCAAATACAATGCTCATAAAACATAAACTCATCAAGAAGTGAAGACCTATGGTAAAAGCATACATCCTTGCCACCGTTAAACCGGGAACAGAAAGTTTTGTTGCAGAAAAACTCAACCGACTCAAAGAAGTTGAAGATATAGACATTGTGTATGGGGACTATGACATCATCTTCAAAGTGAAGACAAAAACCCTAGAAGACTTGCGCTCATTTACTGTTGAAACGCTCAGGCGCATCAAACACATCCAGAACACGACAACGATGATAACAACATAATGATACTTGAACAATACCTTCAACCCGTGTATGATGCAGTAATTAGTATCACGCAGCTCTACGGCTTGCCCGGCTTTTTTGTTGCAATGATACTCCAATCAATTATTGCACCAATACCCTCAGAAGCCCTTCTTATTCTTGGCGGTGCAAGCTTCGGCTGGTTGTGGGGGGGCATTATTGGCAGCCTTGGCGAAACAGCAGGTGCTGTAATTGGGTTTTATATTGCACGAAAAGGAGGCAGACCCGTTGCAGAACGCTTTCTTGGCAAAACCGTGTTTGATTTTGCAGACAAATGGTTTGACTTGTATGGCGCAAAAGCAGTTATTATTGGCAGGCTCATACCAGTAGTCCCTTTTGATGCGGTAAGCTATGGTGCGGGCATGACAAAAATAAAATTCAGCGTTTTTATCATTGCTACTGCAATCACAAGCTTTCCTCGCGCGTTCTTTTTTACCCTGCTTGGTGATTTTGTTGCAGACACCATCCTGCGCGAAGGATTTATCAGCGGGTTTAACAAAGCATTCATCCTTATTGGAAGCATTGCCCTCACATTGTTTGTCTTCCAGCACGTGATTTCGAGAAAAATGAAAAAACAACCACTTATCTCATTCTCAAAAATTCGCGGATTTGCTAAAACATACCTGACAAAAAAGAGCAACAGGGATGAAGAGCAATGAACATACTTGTTTTAAGCGCGCACAGTGATGATGCCATTCTTGGCGTTGGCGCAACTATGGCAAAATACGTTGCAGAAGGACATCGCGTGCTTGTTGTGATTTGCTCAGCAGGAGAATCATCACCCGCATGGGCGCGTAACAAAAAAGAGCTGGTCAAAACACGCATTAATGAGGCAATTGCCGCAGACCACGTGCTTGGCGTTACTGACACTATTTTTCTTGGACAAAAAGACACTAAACTTACCTCGCGCCGCGATTATCTGAGTAAAAAAGTTGCATACCTGTTTGAGCGCTACAAACCCCAAAAAGTGTTTGTCCACCACGCAAACGACCTGCACCCGGACCACCGCGCCGTGTTTCTCGCGTGCAAGCGCGCTCTTGAAAAAACACGGCTTGAAACCGAAGTGTACGGTTTTGAAGTCAACTCGTGGTTCACGCCGTTTGTTCGCGAAAACCAAATCATGATTGACGTGAGCGCGTACCATCATAAAAAAATGGAAGCACTCAAACACTTCCCCTCACAACAATACCTCATCTACATTCTCAAACCATTTCTCTACGTCAAATCCCTCTACTATGGTCTCGTGTACGGCTTTAAATATGCAGAACAATTCTACACCTACACAACACCAAACTAACGAAGAGTTTATGAGTACAAACCACCCCCAAAAAAAGGTAATGGGCGGGGACATTGAAGCAGTTGTGCAAAGCGTTTGGAACGCTACCACGTTTGACGTGCTTCTTGTTGAAGATGAAGCGCTTGAACGGGTTAATCCTGACGGCAGTTACTTCGACTCGTTTTACCTGCGCGATGGGTTTCTTACCAAATCAGTGTATGACGAAATCAAAACAGGACTAACCGGGTTATTTAAAAAGATTGACGCCGACCTCACTCTATTTGATGAGGATGCGCTTATTGCAAAATACGAGCCGGAAATTCTTGATTTCTGGAACGCGTATGGCTTTCTTTGTGAACCCAATATGCGCGGCTATCTTGACCCGGGCCAAGGTCACGCGTTTATTATTGATGAAACACATGCAGTACTCCACGCGCTCGCGCGCACGGGGTTTACTGACTATTTGAAAAACGAACAAGAAAACACGGCTAAGAATCATGCACCAGACCTTGGAGGGAAACTTGAAAACAGCGTTCAAAAAAAAGAAGAGGACAAAACCTATGAAGACAACGGACCTGAAACACTTGAGCATCTTATCAAAAAAGCAGAAGGCAGTCCGCACAATGATGTGCTGATTGCTGATTTTGTTGTAGATGACGTGTTTTGCTTTGATGACGACCCTGACGCTGACTTTGTCATACTCAAAAGAGCAGACGAGCCGCAAGAAGAAAAATCATACATGATGCTTTGCGCCCACGAAGGCTATCGTGACCGCACACACCAGGTGTTTACTGATTTTATGCAAGCCATGCGCAATGATAAAGCGGACAAGCGCGCATTTTACTACATTAAAGGATTTGTCGCGCTCAGCGAACTCTTTGATGATCTTGGCGACTTGTTGTACAATTCAAATGACGGGGCCATCAACATGCTCAACTATGGCGAAGGTTATGTTGGCAAGCTTATTAATTATTTTGAGCAGGTGGCAAAACACTTTGCTAATCGCACAGACTCTGAAGAAATCGACCTTGTCCACACGGTTCTTATCAATGCATACTATAGACAGGCCTTAAGCGTAAGCGGCCTTGCGCGCGACCTGCTCTCTTCAAAAGACTTGCGCTACCTTGCAGAACTCAAAGACGTGCACGAGCAAGAAGATAAACGCAGAAAAACGCGTGCAAAAAAACTTCTCTAGTGCAGTATCTATGGTTTTAAATACGATTACGCTGTCTATAGCTACTGACCATGCGAAAACTCTTGTTTGTTCCAAGTGGCGTTGGTCTTGGACATGCGACGCGCACTCATGCCATTATTAACAAAATCAAAAAACATGCTGAATACAAAATCGCATCATATGGTTCAGCGCTCAAATATTTTGAGAGGCAAGGATTCTCACCTGTTGGGCTTCGCGGTTTTGACTATCATGGCGAGTACTCGTTTGAACTGCTTAAAACCCTAGTAAAAGAAGCAGACCTTTTTTTCAAGCTTGCAGGCGATTACTTGCGAATCTCAAAACTCCAAAAAGACTACCCGTTTGATACCATAGTTTCAGACTCCGACCCTATTGGGCTTATTTCTGCGAACTTTCTTAAAACGCGAAGCGTGCTGATTGAAAACCTGCAAGGCGCGATTCGAGAAGCAAAATTCGTGCCAAAACGATTTCAAGAAGGCCTTGGCTACCAACTCGCGTTCTTAGAACAGATTGACCACTACGTTGTGCAATACGTTGATGACGTAATTGTTCCTTCATTTGATAAGACCCCCTTTAAGATGAGTAAAAAACACAATGTTGGACTGGTTATTAACCCAACCTTTGATGAACAAGCTTTGCGAAGCTCAGCAAAACAGGATTACATATGCGTGCCAATACCGGGCTCAACACTTACGTATGACATTGTCAACCAGTTGCTTCACGTGTTCAAGCGGTTTCCAAAAGAGAATTTCTTTCTTTTAAACTTCCCAACAAAAACCATTAAGCGCGTTGGAAACGTGTACTTGTTCCCGCTTCTTGGCGAGGACGAAGTTCTCTCATACCTGCACGGGGCTAAAGCAGTTATTAGTTTTGCAGGATTTTCAACACTCACAAACATTGCGTACCTTAAAAAGCCGTCACTCATCTTGCCACTTCCAAACCACATTGAGCAAGTTGCAAACGCCACGTTCTTCAGGCGAAACAAGCTTGCAGAAGTTGTGTACCCGCGAAAAGGCTATGACAAGGACCTTGTTGAAAAAGCGCTTACGCGCGTGCTCAAAGAAGCAAAAACGTACTCAGAAAATATTGAAGCAATGCGTTTTGACTTTAATGGGGCGCAAAGAGCAGCACAACTACTTCTCAAAGAGCAGTGAGGCTTGCTTTTTTGGCTACAGAATCGCATAACATTTCAACCCAATCTAAGAATGTTTTGAGCTCAGCTTTTGAGAATGTTTTTGAATTCTTCCACGAACTTACGCGCACCCCGTTCTCTATTTTTTCAATTCTGCAACGCGTTATGTGGCGCATAACATAGTACGCGTCGTAGATTTTTCTTTCAATCTCCATGCGCTCAAACATGTCCTGGTTCAGGTCTTCAAACGTTTCATCACCGCTAACGGGCAGGTCTTTTTCTAAAATAAGTATGACCTTGCTCAAGGCATTCATTGCTGAAATCAGGTTTTCAATAAACTGTTTTACACTTGTTTCTGAAAGCATGTCAAAGTTGTCAAGCATTTTTCTTGCTTTTTCAACCTCAAGACGAGCCTTCTTAAGATTATACCTTATTTTCTGTTCTGTCATTGTGCACGTGTTTCTCCAAATCGGTGATAAGATGCGATGTTTGCTTAATATACGCACGCAATGTTGAAACATCAATGCGTGCTAGATTAAATCCACCACTCATAACATAAAAATTATTCCCTTTTTGCACGTAATGCGTGGCTTCTGCTCCAATGTTTTGCAGTTCTGTCAATGCTAAGAGCATACCACTATCCTCTTTTGTCAATCCAAGAGTCTGTGCGTATTCTTTGATAAAAACGCGCACGCGCAAGCCCGTATCTTCTGGAATGCTTGTGCGATTCTTGACAAATTGCTCGTACTCCAAAAATGAGTTAATGCCCAAAAATGCTGCTTCGCACACGTGTCTTACTACTGAGATAATGATTTTGTAGTCTCCAAGAAGTTTATACGTTACGTTAAGCAAGTGGTCTGCAAGATAGATTTCTTTTTTTCCCTGTGCAAAGTCGTCAAAGACCTTCATCTCCACACTATTATTCTCGCACATGAGATTAAAATCATTTTACGTTCTCAAACACAACGACTTCGCGCCCAATTTTTGTTCCTTCATGCTCGTAAGCAACGCGCGCACGCTCAAAAAAAGGGTGCTTGAAAGATACGCGCAGCACATCTCCTTCACGTGTCTTAAAATAGGGAAGCACAAACACGATTCGCCCGCCTTTTTTGAGCACAATTGCAATTTGCTCAAACACGCGTGCGTACAAATCCTCAAGCCCGCGTGCAATGCGGTGTGCTTGTTTTTTGGTAGGGATTTTGTCAAGAAACTCGCCCATGTAGGGTTCTGATACTACCACATCACATTCCATCACATGGTCTGCAAGTTGTGTGCTGTTTTGTTCAATGATTTCCCAATTTCCGCGCTTAAGCCAGTGCAAATTTCTTCGTGCTTTTTTTGCGGTAAGCGAGTCTTTTTCAATACCTATCACGCGCAAGCCCTTAAGCGTTGCTTCCTGCAACACCACACCAACCCCGCAAAACGGGTCAAGAAGCACGTCTTTTTTCTGTGCGTTACTAATATTAATCATGATGCGTGCAAGCCGTGCTGATGAAGCTATCATAAAATCGTTGACTGGCTTTTTTTCTTCGCGCTGCACTACTTCATCAGGGTTATATGCTGCAATTGTTTTTGCTAAAAACCCATCGCATACGACCGCGTCAAGCAAGCGATATTTGTTTACCACGCTTGGGCGCTCGCTCTCGCGCTTGTAAATTGCTTTAAGCTTTTGTTTGACAAACTGTTTTTGCAGGGTTTTTCTGAGTGCTTCTCCATATCCATCCTTGTCGTAATCGCTTAGCCCCCAATAAAACGCGTTTTTCTTTCCTTTATAATGGATTTCATCAACAATCTCACAAATCTTAACTATTCCCCCCAGGGTTGCAATGTCTGGTTTTTTGTCAAGCTCAAGAATCACGCATTTCTCGCTTTTGTGAATCGGTTTTTTCTCATATACTGTTTCTAACTCTAAGTGTGACAATTGTGGATTTCTTCCTAAAACAAATAAGTATGAGGACATAAAACTATGAGGCGCACCACCTCTTAAAATACCTTATTACTATGAGAGTATGGTGTCTGCTGCAGGGTCAAACCCATCTTTTGCAATAGCCCAGTGCAATTCAAGCAAAGGATACTCTTTTTTTTGATAGGCAATAATGTCTAGGATAACCTGTGGGTTGTTAATTGCAGCCCATGACGCATCACCCCACCTCATTTCAAAACCGGTTTCTTCACGAACAAGGGTTGAAAGAACGTTTTTTGGCAGGTATGCTTTGAACGTCTTGTTCACGTCAGCGCGAAACGCGTCAACAGTTTTGTAGAGCGCATTCAAATCATCGTGCGCGCGCGAATTTTTTACGTCAAAAATCAAAAGACACGCGCCCTGTTCTGTAATGTATTCCTGCGCGCGTTCCACGCACGCTTCAAGGCTCATACCTTTTTCTTTTTTCATTAGTTCCACTCTCCAAGCGCATCATTTCTAAATTCAAGTTCCACGGTATTCACTATTTTTGTTTTGAAAAACTTGGAATTAGCCATATCAATTGTCTTGTCAATTAACACACCTTTTTTCTTGCACTGAACTAAAAATTTGTCATAGTCTTTAACAAAAAACGCAATATGTTCGATGCCGGAACGCAACTGCTCCTTTTTTGCATCCGGTTTTGGCTCAAACACTTCAATTTTAGGAATTACAATATCATCCACGATAAATGGTTCATTAAAATAATACACGTTATTTCTCCGTTCATGAATACGTTCTGCATGAATCAATTTCGCGTATTTGTCTAACAGCTCGTGGGACGCGTCAAATTCCGCAGCACTCATTGCCTGAAAACCAAGATGGTCACATGAAAAACGTGCATCTTTAAGATTCACCAAAAACGTTTTTCCAACACGCAGCACTAAGGGTATATATGCGTTGAGAAAATCCTGCATCACATCAGAAGATATAAGCACGTTAGCGCCCATATACTGGCTAAGACCTGCCTGTTTTATAGCTTTTATTGCTATCCACTATGATGAGTAAAAAGCTTTAAAAACCCCTTTTTCTTTTACCACACTACTTATGGCACGACTTAGAAGCGGAAGCTGTTATCGAACAATCAAACGCCCGTTTACGCGTAAATCAAAGTATCGCGCGAAATCCTTTGTTCGCGGCGTGCCGAACTCAAAAATCGTGAAATTCGAGCTTGGAAACACTAAAGCAAAATTCTCGCACTCAGTGCATCTTGTCTCAAATGATTCAATGCAAGTTCGACACAACGCTCTTGAATCAGCACGACTTGCAGTCAACAGATATCTCACAAAATATGTGGGCAAAGACAACTACCACTTGATTATCCGCGTCTTTCCACACCACGTGCTTCGCGAGAACAAACTCTTAGCAGGGGCCGGAGCAGACCGATTCCAGTCAGGAATGAAAAACCCGTATGGAAAACCAACCGGCATTGCAGCGCAAGTACGCAAAGGCCAAGAAGTCATCACGGTTCGCCTCAACGAACAACACGTGCAAAAAGCGCGTGAAGGACTTATCCGCGCATCAAAAAAGATGCCCATTACTGCGCGCTGTTCAGTTGCGCAAAATAATAACTAACTTTCTTTTATTCACGAAATCATTATAAGCTTTGAGATTTTCTAGTTGTGCGGGGAAATGGCAAAGCTTATTGCATGGTTTAAAGACATAGACTCGAATAATTCCCACGAAGTTGGTGAGAGCCTTGCAAAACTAGGAGAACTCTACTCATCAAACTTTCCAGTAAACCTTGGCTTTGTTATTACCACCAGCGCGTTTGATGAGTTTTCAAATGCAAATGGTCTTTGCAAAAAACTTGCTGACATCACTTCCCAAGCACGCCTTAATGATTCAAACAGTATTCTTGAAGCAAGCAAACGCGCAACAGAACTTATTATGAACGCAACGGTTCCCGCATACGTGCAGGACCGCGTGCTCTCAGCATACCACAATCTTGAAACAGGTGGTGAGCGCTTTGCAGCGCTCAACTCAACCGCGTATGCTATGATTAGTGCGGGGCGCGCGAGAACTCCGCAAGTCCAGATTACCTCCTCACTATGTTCTGAAGCAACAAGAGGGTACTCATTTGGAGGAACACGAAAAACAATTTCAAATATTCAAGGTGATGAAGCCCTTGTTCACGCGCTCAAACGCGCGTGGAGTGCGCTCTATGAACCGCAAGCGATTTACTATTTCAAAAAGCATGGCTTTCATGAAGGTTCAATTGCCGTATGCGTGCAAAAAATGGTTGATGAAGAACAATCAGGTATTGCATTCTCAACCAACCCTCTTACTCAGGAAAAAGAAGTTGTGGTTGAAGCAATTTGGGGCTGGGCGCGACCTCTTGAAGAGGGAACAATCACACCAGACTCGTACACGGTTGGCCCTGAGCATTTACAAGTTGTTGAACGCAAAATAAACCGACAAGAATGGCTTCTCACACGAGACCTTCGCACTATGAAAGAAACAAAAAAAGAACTCTCAACTGAGCGAAGCAATTCAGCAGTGCTTACTGATGATGTGATAAAGCGTGTTGCACACCTTGCAAAAAAAGTTGAGCGGCACTTCCTCAAATCCCACTTCATCCGATTTTGTGTTATTTCAAACCGCGTGTACCTCACCGGCGTGCACGAACTTCTCCCGCCCCGTTCGCAAGGAAGTGCTGAACTTCAATCAGGCATGCAAAAAGTTGCAAGCGGAGTATCCGTATCACAAGGAAGCGCTACTGGTACGCTACGCATTGCAGGAACTGCTGACGCACTCTTCTCGCTTCCCGCAGACACCGTGCTTGCTGTTAAAACGCTCTCACCAAAACTTATTGCCCACCTTGAAAACATTGTAGGAATTGCAAGCTTGCACGGTGGGCTTGGGTCTGAACTTGCTATTCTTGCGCGTGAACTTGCAAAACCCATTGTTACCCAATCAACTGATTTTACCAGTCTTGACGAGAATGATACTATTCTTCTTGATACGCAGAGTGCATCACTTTACAGCGTACAAACACCTGCGCCACCATTAGAATCGCACAACTCATTTGAAAACGCGTTTCCTGCACCGTCATTTCTTGACACTGAACAAAACATGACACAACCACTACCTGCACAACCAAGCACGGAACCGTCATTTGTGCCAAAACCACTTTCACCACTCTTAGCAACAAAACCTACTTCAAGCGCGCTCACGGTTGGATTCAGCTCAGCTGAAGGAATATTTCTCCAAGAACTCATCGCGCTTTGCACGCGCTTTGGTGTGAACATGCATATTGCAACCACGAAAAAAGAAGAATCAAAACTAACACCACAACCGCAAGAAGAGCAAGCATCAAAAAACCAGCAGTTCATGCCTTTTTGGTAACGTTTATAATAAGTGGTGAGCATAATCAAGAATTTCGCTCTCACTAATTGCACACCCATTAAGTTTTAGACCCCATAACAGTCCTTCTAACACTTTTGAACGCTTTTCAGAAATGTTGAGAATTTGCTCTTCTTGCTCATAATCTTTAAAATAGTCATTGTCAAACGCAAGCGCGACAAGTTCAGTGCTTCGAAACACACGCAATCCACTGCAGCACTCAGAGAATCTTTGAAGCGCGCTTTTATCAAGGCTTACGGGCGTGTGCAACTTGTTTTTCAAATGTGTTTGCAGGCTTGCAGGATTTTCAACAAGCAAGCGCGTTGTGCGCTCGTCAACAAGAATGGTCGCCTCTTTGAGCAGGGTTGCAAGCGCAATTACTTCTGCTTCTCCCCGATGAATAATGTGAAGCGGATTATTTTTTGCAATCAACACGCGATTTGCCTCTTTAAGCACGCGCTCGGTCATGTCTTGGAGTTCTTTTGGTTGTTTGAGCAGGATATATCCTTTTTTGAGGAGTTCAAGCAAGCGAAAACCCTCTGTTCGAAACTTTTTTGACGTGATGGCGCGTTCAATACTTTCACTCATCACGCTTGGTCCAATCACAAATTCAACGTCAAAATCTTCTCTCAAACGCTTAAACAAACTCAGCATACAGTTTGAGGACAGGCTGATAAGGGTTGACGAATCCATAACAAGACTGTGCGTCATGGTTTCACCTTTCGCGGCTTAAATACGTCCTTGACTTGTTTGAAGCGTTGTTTGATATGTTCACTCACTGCTTCTTTATAGTCGCTTGTGCGCGTTTGCCCTAAATATTGCATGGCATCCCACTTGCTTACACCCATTAATTCAGCAACGCGCCCAAGACTTACCCCATGTTCGTACACTTTCCACGCCTTTTGCACTTTTGCCTTTTCTAAGACATGCTGGATGTGTTCTGAAAACTTCTTGTCTGCAGAATTGATTTGGCGCGTGATAAGCCGATACCCTTTGTCAATGTTTTTTTCATCATTTGCTTCAAGTGAGCGAACCACAAGACGAATGTCTGTGATGATTTCACTCCAAAAACGCTCCCACATGCGCGCGTTTTTCTCAAACTTGTAGCGCTCATGTATTTTTGAGAGCGCGTATACAAGAATACCGGTTCTAACTGAGTACTTGTCTTGAAACACGCTTGCATTATGAATGATGTGATTGCTCCACTCCTTAATCTCAGCAGAATCCTGAGTTTCAATGCCATGCAACACATGTTCAAGAACGTCTTTGATATCAGTAAAGATTTCTGCACGCTTACGATGCACCATACCCTGCATACGCGCATTATGTGATTTTAAGAATTGCGTTCAACACGTTACCCTTATCCGCAGCACCCTGCTCCGCCACCACACGACTCGCAACTGTTTTGAATGTCATTTGGATTGTCAATGCTAAACCCTGCGCTCAACTCATCCTCAACATAATCAATTGTTGCGTGTTCAAGAAACGTTGCGATATCTGCGTTGTACACTACTTTGAGCTCAGGCACACCCTCATACGCGTGCGTTTCAAGCGTGTCATCATTATGCCGCGTATTTGAAAGCGAAATATTAGTTCTTCCTGTAAAGAGCACGCGCACGTATAACGTATCCTCATTCAGTTCCTTTTTCTTGCTTTCAACGATTTCAAGAAGTTTTTCGTGCGCGCTTTTTGTAACATACAGCTTGTTTTTCATATCAGGTTCACCCACAGCAACCAGCACCCCCACTGCACCCATTGCAGGCCTTTCCTGCGTATGGACTGGTAAGCGCTAAGCGGTATTGTCCAAGCATGTCAGGAAGGTAGTGGAGCTTAATTGCTTTTTCCTGCAATGCTCTTGCAGTTATGTTGTCTGCAATTATTTCAAGACCCCCCACAACAAGTTGCTTGTCAAGCGCGTCTTTTTCATTATCAACTGCGGTTTTAAAATCTCCACTTGGGCGGTCATAGACAATGCGCAAGTATGCAGTGTCAAGATTTTTGCTCTTTTTAATCTTGCGCACTTTTTTTTCAACACCAGACAATGCTTCGAGCGCTTCTTGTGTTATTTCGAGCTCTAAGAGACCTCCTTCAAGAACATCAGCCATATTAAACTATGCACACAATCACTATAAAAACATTTTCACAATTGTTAAGTTCTGTTATTCTTTCAGGTGTTTTGCTGGGATGTACATAAGATTTCCGCGTTCATCTGTTGCACCGCAACGAGTAATCATTATAGCCATGTCATGTTCTTTTGAAAGGTCATAGAGTTTTTGTGAAACAGGACATGAATTGTAGTATGTTGAGTTCGTGTTAAGACGCTCACAATTTAGGCACATGCATTGCTCGCGCCGCGTTGCATCCATAGTGTTGTTTGCCCACACTTCTTTTGGATGGCCCTCTTTAAAATAACGATTTTCAATAAGTTCGATAAGCACAGATTTTGTCATACTAAAAAATAGTTACATAACAAGTAAAGAATATTTGTATCCTGTATCCGATATGAGAATAAAAAGCCCCGGAAGGGAGTGCACAACACCTTTCTTAGGAAGAAAGCTGTACCAAAGAAACGTAAAAAGAGCCCCGGAAGGGAGTTGAACCCTTGACCTACTGCTTACAAGGCAATCGCTCTACCACTGAGCTACCGAGGCACTGTTTTGTACTAAAACAATAAAGGGGCATATTTTAAAAGGTTTTACCTATGCCCCGCGTTCATGCTCTTGTGAAAGCCATGACACAATTCTGCGCACTGCCTTAAGGGTGTCGCCACAATACGTTTCCAAAAAATCGGTTGTTAGCGGCACTTTTTGGGGTATGTTTCGCACTGCATCAAGTGCGCGTTTGCCATCAAAATTAACAAACGCCAAGCGCGCAGTTAACTCTTCTGGCGAACGCTCAAAATCAGAGCCGGGCAGAATCGCAACACCTGTTTTATTGAGTATAGACTCGCATAATTCCACATCATCAAATATGCCTTTTTTATCAATGATATCGTTGAGCTCGGAAAAATCGCAAAACACGTAAAAACCGCCCTGGGGATTGTGCACGCGAACACCCGCATTTCGAAGCGTAAGGGCACACCATTCGCCAAGCGCGTGGAGTATGCGAACCGAATCAGCAACGTACGCATCAATTGCTGAATTCTCTTTAAACGCGGTTATGGCGGCATGCTGTATTGGTGCGCTCACGCTCGTGTATGTTTCACTTGCAATTGTTGCCATAGCCTCTTTGAGCGCGTACAATGTGTTTGGAAAACTAAACGTTCCAAGACGCCAACCACCAGCTCCGCACCACTTACTAAGCCCTGAACTAATAATTGTTCCTTCAGGATAATACGTTGCAATACTCGTGTGCGTTTTGTTAAACGTGAGACGTCCATAAATCTCATCGCTTAAAATGATGATATTATATTTTCGCGCAACCCTGCTAATTTCTTCCAATTCCTGCGCGCTATATATCTGACCTGTTGGGTTTGAAGGATAATTGAGTATGAAAAGTTTTGGCGTGTACGGGTTTGCCTGCAAAAGACTGAGGTCTTTTAAGTCTTTTGCACTAATTTTCCACGTATTTTCAAAACGCGTTTTGATTGTTTTAATTGAATGGCCAAGAATACGCGCTTGCGGACGGTACGAAACCCAGCAGGGAGAGGGAAGAATAATTGCCCCCTCAAACACAAGCTGCAATAAAAACAATAATTCTTTACTTCCCGGGCCAACAAGCACGCCCTCAGGCATGATGCTAACCCCATTCATGCGGGTATGATGTTCTGCAACAGCGCTTCTAAGGGCAAAAAGACCTTCTACAGGAAGATAATCTTTTTCATGCGCGTGCTCCTTGAGCGCTTCAACAACGCTTGTTGGAACGGGAAATGGTGACTGACCAAGACCAAGTTTGAATACGTCCCTGCCTTGCGCTTTTAGTGCGTTACATTGCTCATTTATTACAAGTGTTGCGCTTTTTTTAAGACCGCGAACTGTTTTTCGAAGCAGATTTTTCCGCTCAATAACACCATACCTTGTGTTAGACATTGTCGTCCCATTAGGTATTGCAATCCTTTAAATGTGCTTTGGTAGGTAACACGCGTTATATAATGATTTTATGCAACTAATTTTAAAAAGAGCGCGCTTTCATAAACACATACTATGAGTAACGCTGAGAACGCATTTGATTTTGATGTGTATGTGCACGCATGCCAAGACAAAAAAGGAACTATTGAAATATCATACTTTATTGGCACCAAAGAAATCTCATGCCCTGACTTCTTTTATGCAACCAACCTATCGCACGAGGCTCTTGAAACACTTTCCCAGGAATTATCAAAAAAAACAGGCATTGCACAAGACACACTGCTTATGAAACTGCATAGCGGAACACCCAATAAGCCTGCGCTGTTTGAAATGCACTCACAAGTGCACCCTTCCTACTTTACCCTGCTCTTTCCAGACATTAATCCACAATGGCGCGCTATGATTAAAACAAGAACACCAAAAAATAATCCCCGCAAACAATACCACTACCTTGTTTTAGAAACACCTAAAGGAACATTCTATCAAAATTTGGAAACGTGGTCTAAAAACATGCCCGTCAATCCGCTTGTTTCTGCACACTACAAGAATGGGGACTTAGAAATAATCCTTGCCCGAAGCGTTTAACAACAATTACCGCAACCACAACCGTGTGATTCTTGCTTTGCGTCTTGTTTGCATGCACAGTCCTGTCTGGCGCAATTGCATTCTTTTTTATCTGTCATACTAGTCATGCATGTTACCTTGCTTTTTATCTTTTATGTATTCTAACAACGTGAAGTTTTGTAATCAATACATATGATACAAACCTCAAGCTCAATCTTATGCGTGCAAAAGACGTAACCACCTTTGAAGACGAACAAAAACGACTTGCTTATGCGTTTTTAGGACTCAAACAAGTATAACTATCTAATTTTAATATTTGAACTGTATCTAGAACCGTGTGAGTAGTGAGTTCTCAACAAACTGGTACTATCTTATGTATGCATTAGAAACCCTACCCCTTGACAGAATTGAGAAAATAAGCTGCCTTCTTTTTTCCACTAATTACGAATCTCTTCAAGCATACGGAAAAAAACTCTTTGATTATCAATTCATAAAGTCTGAGGATGGCATTTTCTCACGCGCACTTCTTACTGATTTGGAATCACTTATTCGCCACCAAATAATTGGTTTTACATCAGGGTTGGAATACAAAACAACAACCTTTGGAAAAAAAATTCTCAAATCTGCTTTACACGATTTTTCTCAGTTAGAAGACATTCTCTGCACGCTTCGTGAGATAGATTTTACTGCTCGAGTTAAAGATTTTGTTCTTGTAAGATACGCAAAAGAAGGCAACTCCGTGGATATTTAAAATCCAAAAGTATTAAAAATTATTCCTCACATTTCAATTAGCATGGAATACACGCACATTGACCTTCACACGCACTGCGTGCTCTCAACGGAAGGCAGAAGAAAACAAAAACGCGGGTTCGCTCACATACCGCCAACATATGCTCCGCTCTCACTTCTCACACGAGCACGCCAGGTAGGTCTTGATTTCATCGCGCTCACAGACCATAACATGATGCCCTCAATTACTCACAATCACATCATTCCCGGCGTTGAACTCACCTGCAAACCAGCATCACGCCTTGAACGCGTACTTGGCGAAACACATCTTATCATCCTCAACCCAAAACAGGACTTTTTTAATACTGAAGCATTTCCTGACCTCTACGAAACAATTGAGAGTGCGCACGCAGACGGTTCAGTCCTCATCCTGCCGCACCCCTTTTATTTTGACCGCTCAAAAAAGAACTATTACAAAATGCTCTCAGGCGTTGAAACATATTACTCCTACAAAAACCCGCTCACACCCCTCTTGCGAAAAAACGCGCTACGAATAAATGCACTTGGTCCTGCGTGCGTTGCAGGAAGTGATGCGCACACGCTTGACATGCTTGGGTGTGCACAAAACGTTGTTGAATACTGCCCCACTGTTGACCATTTGCTGACTGAAATTGAAAATCGCGCAATTCTTCATGCACAAACCAAGCCATCTGTTCTTAACTCGCTTCGCACGCTTATTGCTAATTAAGAAATAACAACCTATATTAATTTCACAATACCCTAATTACTCTATGTTCTTATTTACCGCGTTCAACCTCAACAAGAGAATGCAAAAAGATGTTGCCTACAAATTTTTCACAGAAGTGAGCAAACACCTTAAACAAGGAATTGACGTAAATAAGAGTCTTGCACAAACGCGCGAATCCCTTCAACGAGCATACCCTGAAAACAAACCGGTGCAAGCGTGGATTGATTTTCTCGTTAACTACTCGCAAACTAAGGGAAAATTCTTTGTTCGCGGATTTGGAACGTACCCGCAAAAAACAATACTCTCATTTATTGATGACACCCTGCTTGATGAAGAACACCTTGCAAGCGAAAGACGCAAAGCCCTGCAATCACCCCTGCGACAGCACAAGATTCTTGTTGCAAACTACACGCGCGACCGACACGTTATTGCACAACTGTTTAGTGAAGGAATGAAGATAGATAACGTCATGGGCTACACAAATTATCTTGTTGGAAAAAACAAACGCGTTCTTATCTGGAACCAGAAAAAAATTATGGGTGCAGAACCAATACACCTTGCAGAACTCTACAACAACACAGGCGTTATTGTGGTTGTTACTGACCACGAAAAAGACATTGTTGCAAACATTGAAAAACACTTGAAAAACATGCATGAAGTGGGAAGCCGCGCGCACATGTACCTGTTGCAACTTGCAGGAAACACCGCTATTCTGTATCGCATCATGCTCAAAAACCGCAAAGAACCACAAATTATATCACTTCTCACTGTTGAGCGAAAAAACCTCTCAACCATTTTTGAAGTACTCAAATAAAAACAACGAGTTATATTTCAAGTGCGCTGAGAGTACGCTCATGTATTTGGTGAATGTCGCCAACCCCATTAATTTTGAAAAAATGTGTTCTACTCTGTTTTTGTTTTTCTTGGTAAAAATCTACCAACCGCGCTGTTTGCTGATGATATATTGCAAGACGCTCACGCACGATTTGTTCTCTGTCATCATCACGCAAAATTAATGGCTCTCCGGTCACATCATCATAGTCTGCAACCCGCGGCGGGTTGAACACAGCATGATACACGCGCCCCGATGCAGCATGCACACGCCGCCCACTCATGCGCAGTAATATTTCACTATCTGGAACATCAAGTTCAATAACACTATCAATGGTGATTCCTTGCGTGTCAAGCGCTTCTGCTTGCGTGATTGTTCGCGGAAAGCCGTCAAAGAGAAACCCGCTTACACAGTCTGGTTTTGCAATACGCTCCTTTACGAGTTCTATGATAATACTATCCAAAACAAGACCGCCTGCGTCAAGCAGGTTTTTGATGTTATACCCTACTGTAGACCCCTCGTGCACGGCAGCGCGCAACATGTCGCCTGTTGAAATGTGGGGAATGCAAAGGTAGTCGCAGAGTAATTGCGCTTGCGTTCCTTTTCCCGCACCAGGAGGTCCAAGCAAAATGATATTCATTACTCTTTTATGCGTGCGTTTCAATTAAAAAAAATTTCTTATGTTTTACTGCACTAAAAAAGTAGTGAGTGGGCCCAGAGGGATTCTACCGCACCTTTTTAGAAAAAAGCTGCACCAAAAAAAATGTGAGTGGGCCCAGAGGGATTTGAACCCCCGACCTACCGGTTAAGAGCCGGTCGCTCTAGCCAGGCTGAGCTATGAGCCCATTATAATAGGTACTAGAACAGGAATGAAAGAGTGTTTATAAAAATTTGGGTAAACCCTACCAAAGTGGTGGAAGCAACTTCCACGTCTTTTTTACATATTGTTTATACCCGCGCACGTGTTTGGACAAAACTTCCTCTTCCTTTTCAATACGCATAAACAAGCCAAGCAAAAACGTTGCTGAAAACGCCAAGCTTACAAACGAATTGAGAATGAGCGGAGCTGAAAACACGGCAAGAAGATACGCAAGATACACCGGATGCCTGACATACTTATATAAACCTGAACTAATAAGTGCGTGCTTCTTTTTAATGCGAATATGAGGGTATGCAAGCTCGCGAAGCTCTTTGTACGCAAAATACCGTATTACAACTGCGCCAAGAAATACAAACACCGCAGGAACACTAATCCAATAATTAAGGGTAAACGGCACGTACACGTAAAGCACAAGGGGCATTAAGAATGCAGAATATGCAGGAACGTAAAATGAAAACATAGTCCATTCATGAAACACTTCACCCTTGACGCGCTGACCGCGAAATGCTACAATTTCTGCAAGCTTGAAAAGCAATAGAAGTAATAAATAGAAAATGAGGGTGTAGCCAACCTCTGAAATCACAATACTACGTACTAGCGCGTTTTGTTAAATTAAAGCTTATGCTTTCTAACGATGCCTGCTTAGCAATGCTTCAAGACGCGGTTTTAACTTCTTAAACGTTAACGGCGTGCCCTCCCACGTGTATGAATCAAAACCCTTGTTTACCACTACTTCAATACCCTGATGAACCGTATTTACCTGTCCTAGTTTGAGAAGCGCCCACACTGCTTTTGAAATAGTGTCAATCTTTTCTTGCGGCGTGAACCCTCGCAGCCTTAGCTCTGTATCAGAGTACGGCACGAGTTGCACGGTTGGTAGGGTGACGCGTCCTTCGTAAATGCCCTGGCTTTTGAGCATTTCATCATAATAATTCATGTCAAGCGTGGCATCCTTGTCAACAAGCACGCACACAGGATTTGCGTGAAATGCTTCAACAATGTCATCAAATGAGCGCAAATATGATTCTTTGAATGTGAGTGTGTAATCATTAACGTGCGCAATCTCCCAGGGGTTTGTTGTTGCACTAATACGCACATCCCAGTTTTTGGTGCCTGGAACCGATTTTTTTAGATGCGAAACATATTTTGTCTCACCTCTGTCTGCAGGCGCAGTCACGCCCATGCCAAGGGGTTTGTGTTTTTCTGAAACATCACGGCTTCGCCGGTCAATTTTTCCGCGAAGCATCTTGACCTCTGATACATCAATTGCCTGTGACACGCCCGCAATCACGGTTGTCAAAAACGTTGCATTACAACTGTTATTCACTAAATACTGCTTGGTAAGATAGTCTGCAACACGAGATTCAGGCTGCGTGTCATCACAAAAGCTACCTGGAACAGCGCACCAATGGTGTTCAAACAGTCCTGATGCGCCACCGCTAAACAACACACTTTCTAGCGCGTGGGTATCATAATATTGTTCTTTTTGTGCGCGCGCAGTTTCTTTGCTTGGTGTTGCGTCAATAACCAGTTTGGCATCATTGTCAGAGAAGAGTTCATCAACCGTGCCTTTTGGTTCAAAGTCATAGTACTCTTTTATGCGCTCAACTTCCTGAACACCGCGTGCAATGTACAAATCAATACCGCTTGCTCCAAGAAATTCTATTGAATGCTGTTTTTTTCCTTTATCCCACACATTTTTCCCGCTTCCCCCAAGCGTTGCGGCAGCTTCACCCTTTCCAAATGAGCCCGTACGATACAAGAGTCGTGCAAGCGGGTCGTTTACGGTTCCAAAACCCTGAAAAATTATTTTATAAGAACTCATAGCCTACTTAGTTTTGAAGTACTATTTATTAATTGTGAACAAAAGGTCTAGAAACTTATGCTTTACTCCACACAAAGTTTCTTCGTTTTGGGCTTGCTCCAAACCCGCATGAACTGCACACTTTCTTTCGCACATGATAACTTGAGTTACCGCAGCGTCTGCACGGGATGTGTACAACTTTTTTACTGTGTTTTCCGCGTGAGGGAGTGCCTTTCATTACTCTCTACACAAATCGCGAAAGACTATTTAAAGCTTTCTTGCCCAATGCTTTTTGCACATGAACAAAAAAATAGACTACCTGTTTGAAACATATCACATCACGCCGTCAACAGACCTTGACCAGCACTTTTTTACAGACTTTACTATTGCACAAAAAATCATTTCTTATGCAAAACTTTCACGAAAAGACACGGTTCTTGAAATCGGGTCGGGTCTTGGATTTCTTACCAAACAACTCGCAAAAAAAGCAGGGCGCGTGATTGCCATTGAAAAAGACACGCAATTTGAAGAAGTCTTGCATGATGAATTAAAAAATTATGAACACGTTGAAATCATATTTGCAAACGCACTAGACTATTTACCAAAAGAAGCAAATAAGATTGTTTCAAACCTGCCCTACAACCTGTGCGAACCCCTCTTGCACAAGCTTAAAATACACCCTTTTGAGATTGCGGTACTTATGATGCCAAAAAAATTCGCATACCGCATGACAAGCACAGGACCAATTGGCAGAATCTCCAGAAAATGGGTGGTTGAACTGCTTGACGACATTCCAAAAGATGCGTTTTACCCGCAACCAAAAATAAATTCAAAAATTGTGAGGTTAACAAAAAAACAAGAGATACCTCTTGCTTTGCAACAACGTTCGCGCAGCTCGGTTTAGAGCAGGATAACCAAAAACATTAAAATAGGATGCCAAGTTTAGTTTTCTCACAATTCCCCCGTCGTAGCTCAACGGTAGAGCGCACGGCTGTAGAAGACTTGTAGTAACCGTGAGGTTGGGAGTTCGATTCTCCCCGACGGGACTTGTGAATATTACACATTTATTTAAGCGTGCACATCCCTTACTGTATAGCATGGTGCTTTCTTTAGATGCATATGATTATGATTCTGATGACATTGAAATTGATGACCTTATTGAAGCAACAAATGTTGAAATCTCTGAGCGCCAAAAATCATGGCACTTTGTCAAAGACCCAAAAAAACTCGTGCCAAACAACAATTCACTCAAACGGATTGCAATCAAGCTTGCAACCGGAACCGCAACACTGCTTAAATCATTTCTTCTTGACTCAGTAATTGTCTTGGTGCGCCCTGAACTTGCAGCAGCAAAAGGTCTGCGAGGCATTGCAAAAGACGCGAAAGGTATTGCTGATGACATACACCACGCGCTCTCAAAAGTTGACTTGTCAGAAAAAGCAATTGACAACCTTGTTGTGTACTTCTATCTTTCTCACTACTATTTTTACTCGTTTTTTAGAGGCGTTTCCCCTACTGCTTCAATTGTAGGACAAGCGCTAACTGATGATGATAATGACTGCTATCTTAATGTTCTTGACGAATTAGAAAATAACTACAAGAACAGCACATTCTACTCAAACCATGTTCTCTTCAGTTTTGGCAGACTCATAAAAGACTTTAAGAAAAAAGA
The DNA here is from genome assembly GCA_002763265.1 of archaeon CG10_big_fil_rev_8_21_14_0_10_43_11. NCBI lineage: Archaea > archaeon CG10_big_fil_rev_8_21_14_0_10_43_11. The sequence goes on from PEZQ01000010.1 coordinate 59,986, forward strand.
CATGATTGACAAACTTGAACTGTTTGAACAAAATGCGATTCAAACCATACGCACGCTTCTTCAACAATACAATCAAGGTTCTGCACCCGTAATTGACCGCCTTGAAAAAATGGATATGATTTGAGAGTGGGATAATATTATTGAACGACCGCTTAGTGAAGATGAGAAGAAAAAAATTAGTTCATTTCAAGAAAAACAAAACGCAGGCGACATAAAAAACCTTATTGAGCATAACAAAAAGCTCATCACTGATTTGAGCAAATACCTCTATACTGCAAAAAAGTTGCGCACCATGATTGAATACCATATTTATGACATGATGCCCCTTGTTGAGAAACGAAACAGTATTGCATCACGAAAGAAAGGAAAAGAACACTATCGAAAAAGACGCGAACTTGTTGAACGTATGGTTGAGCGAGAATTAGGAGAAGACAAACTCCTGCTCACTGTTGTGACTTGGTATAATCAGATTGCTGAACTATACTTGTATCTTACAGAAATCGATAAAACCCTTTTGCAAGACATTAAAATACAAAACAAGTTTGACAAGATTTCTCGAAAAATTATGATAAAAGAAAATCCGTTGCGACTTCTTGACCTCACCCTTATGAGGCTTGCAAAATGAGTGCTATGCATTAGGGTATGCTTTTTCTACTAAGCTTTGTCGTGTTGCAAAACGTTTTCTGACTGGTTTGACAAGCACATCAATTTCTTTTGCAACCCCTGCTTTTAAATCAGCAGGATGCAGTGCACCTGACACAAAGTCTTTTTTTACCTCATCAAACGTGTTAAACGTCTTGTTGCCGCCAAACTTGTCAGGACGAACCACACTAAACTCGCCTCGAAGCGGGAGAATAACGTGCTCAACAAAAGTAGTAATACCATTACCTTCTAAAACTTTTGCAGGACAATACGCTTTGCTCACCTTGTGTGTAATGTCTTGAGTTGAGTCAAGCACGTCAATTTTTGATGCATCATTTGATGCACTCATCTTATCACCAGTGAGTCCAGGGAGCATTGGATTGAACACGCTCACATATTTTTTGAAGCCAAGCTCGGGCATTAATTCCCTTCCAAGCATGTAAATGCCGCGCTGGTCAATCCCTCCAAAGGCAACATCAGCATTCAAAAAATGCACATCAAGCACTTGCATTAATGGATAGACAAAGCCTCCCAGCTTTGGGTCTTCTTTAAAGCGCACCACTTCTGATGCTGCTCTTCTTGCACGCTTAAGCGTGACATTTGCGGCAACGCGAAGCATATTCATTGTGTAGTCCTCTTTAAGCTGAAAACTACTGCCGGTCACAAATTCAATACTACTTGTTTTGACCCCCGCACTCTTTAACATGCCAAGCAAGACCTGTTTGTAATACTCGCTACGATATTTGAGCAAATCCCATGGCGATTTTTGGTCATCAAGGTGTGCGTGCAAATCTGCAAGCAATATTTTGAATGTGAAACCCGCATCAATAAAATCCTTGAACTTCATGACGGGAATAAAATAACCAGTATGAACGCGACCCGTTGGAGCAGTACCCCAATACGCAACAGGATTCTTCTTAGTTTTTAACAAATCCACGAGCTCATCATGCGTCACCACTTCTTGTGTTCGTGCTTCAACCAACTTTGCACGCTTGTCAAGGTCCATACTGTAATCACTCTCATTTGTTGTTTTTAATGTTATCTTTAGTCCCACAGGCAGGAGTTGAACCTGCAACCCCGCGGTCTACAGCCGCGTGCTCTACCATTGAGCTACTGTGGGAAAACAATAATCCTTGTTTAGTCAAACCACGCTCATCTAGAAATCCATCTTTTCGCAACGAACGCACCGCATGCCACACCGTAGATTTTGGCATATTCTGCTTTTTTGAAAACCACACAACGCTTTGTGTCAAACTACCGCGCCACGCAAGATTGTCAAACACAAACAACACGGTCGGATGAAGTTTAGTTCGAAGAAGAGAGATAAAGACACTCACCCATAACAAGGTCTGCCATTAGTGGCGCATTACATACCGGCGTGTATCACGTCTCATGCTCTTTTTGGTGCGTTCAAACACTTTTAAGCTTTGTGTGCAATAAAAATGAAACATTACTCACTTACTTTTGCAACTTGTGCATGCGTGACGCGTAAAATTTCTTGTGGCGCGATTTTAAGCCCTGCAAATTTTGAACCAGCACTACTCATCACAACATTTTTTTGCATCACGCACGCGTCAAGAAAAAAGGGCACGCTCTCTGGAATCTCTAGCGGGCACACTTCTCCCGGCTCTTTGTCAAGCAATTCTTTTAATTCTTCAGGCCGTGCAAGACGGGCCCCGCGAAAACCAGGAATTAATTTATTATTCACGCGAATAGGGCCTAATGTCATTACTGCAGCAAACTTCTTATTTTTCGTAAAAATAATGGTTTTTGCAATCATAGCAAGGGGAATGCCCATTGCAATCGCTGCCATGTCACTTGTCTTACCGCTTGCTGAGTGCTCAACAACTTCAGCATTAACGCTGCCTTCAGCAATGAGTTTTTTAACATCATCTGGTCGCATGAACTCATTTGAGAACAGTCTGATTTTTAATAATTTCCTAAACTATTTAACCCACAAACTACGTAATGGGTAGTATGAAGCGCTCAGAGGCGGAATGGAAGAAAGAACTTACACCAGAACAATACCGCGTACTTCGCAAAAAAGAAACTGAAGCACCATTCTCAGGAAAACTGCTCTACAATAAGGAAAAAGGAACATACACGTGCGCAGCATGTGGTGAACCTCTGTTTAGCTCGCAAACAAAATATGATAGTCATTGCGGGTGGCCAAGCTTTTATGATGTGCTTGACAAGACCAAAATCAAAACGCGAACAGACACCAGTGCGGGCATGGTGCGCACAGAGATACTGTGTAAAAAATGCGGAAGCCATCTAGGACACGTATTTGATGATGGACCAAAGCCAACTGGAAAACGATTTTGCGTAAACTCCGTATCACTCGAGTTCAAGAAAAGTGACTAACACTGTTAAATGTGGGTGAATAATAGAAATCTTCAAAAACATCAGCGCAGTATCACAGTGTAGGATGAGGGAAAAGTCTTATACGCATTTTTCTAAAAAACTCACCTTCTGTGCATGTACTATTGGTATATGGGGTGAAAACCTTGCCTAAGACCCTTGAACACATTGTTGGAGATTACATTCATGCACCAATACCATTCTTTGACAACCTTAACATGGATATTAGCACATACTCGCCTCGCCGTTTTTATCGTGCAAAACGAATTACTGAAGAGTTAGAAGCAGAACTTGCTGTTTTTGCAGGAAATTTTGCAACAAGTATTGGAGACCACGACACGTTTGCGCGAAACCGTGACTGGGTGGGAACTCATTTTAAACGACCACTTAATCGCACACGATATGAACCCCAAAAAATTAATGGACAAAAAATTGGAACAGAAATCAAAGAGCTTAATGAACTTGACGACAAAATTGATTATTTTGCACACCAAGTCAAAGACTGGAAAATAAAACGACTTATCTACACCCTTGGCAGTCACGACCAAATTGAGATGGTTGTACGAACGGTTGGAGAACTTAACGAAAAAGTCAATCGCTATGAGCTCAACACACTTCGCTCGCTTGGAAACCAACCAGAACAAGTTGATTACATGCTTTCGCTCTCGCAATGGGCAGCACAAAACGGAAAAACCGTTGATGTGCCTGACGCAGGATTAGAGGAATCAAATCCTGAAGAGTACCAAAAACAAGTTGATGAATATCGAAAAAAAACGAGAAAACTGGTCAAAGAACATGACAAAGACTTTTTTGGTGAAAAGCCCGTTAAGAAAATGAAGAGTAAAAGTGACCTTGACCAGCACACTATTCATGAGGCATTCCGTGGACAGCGCCAAATGTATATTGACCTTCTTAATTCAAAAATACCAAAGATTGAGGTTGCAGGCTTTAAGTTTAATGATGATATCTATGGTCATTCATTTGAAATCGCAGCAAACCTTACTAGTGCTCGTTCACCGCAACGCTCAGGCTTTGCTAACCTTGTTGCAAGTGCTGAGCGCAGACTTGGCAATGAAGGAACGCTTCCTGATTTTATGGTGCAGGGAATGCATGGCACTATGCACTTCAAACCGTTTAGATGGTATAAAGACCAACACAAATACTCATACCTGATGCAGATTCCAAGCTTTGAAGACCCCTCAGAAGGTTTTAAGTGGAGAAAACTTCAAACAAGCGCGCTTGAAACAACAAAGAGACATGACCGTATGAACGCGCCACTGGGCATTCCTGTTCTCTACGTAGGTGAGGGAACAACACCGCACTCACTTGCATGGATTGGCAAAGATTTTCTTGATAGCAATAAACGCGTGCCAAAAACATATCATTCAATGGCTCTGCACAGTGATTGGCATGTGGGGAGTGCTGACACGTATCATTCGCTCCTTCGAAAAGCAATTCAGATTACTGCACAAGAACAGCCTGATGCAATTGCAGGACTCGATGACATCCTGCAAGCCGGACACTGGGCATCAGCGAACAAATCAGACAATCCCGTGCCACCCGCAGAAGATTTTCGCGCACAAATTAATAGAGCACGACAAAATGGTGAACGTGCTTTTCAGGAATTTCTTGAAGGCTTTGACCTCTCTTTAGAAAATCAAATACGCGTAGCACAGCGCATGACTGGAAAACTCTCAAACTCTCTTATTAAAGGAATGAACGGCAACCTTGACTGGTATGTGATTGGCGGACACCACTTAGAACTTATGGCAATCCAAAAAGGTGAAAACTGGTCATTTGGTCCGTATCTTATTGAACAAATCAAGAGCAAGGCTGAAATGATAGACCTTCAAGAACCTATTTTTGATGAAATCCAGAAAAAGAATCATAAACTCCTTGCAAAAACTGCTCAAGGCAACATTAGCATGTGGTATCACCATGAAGCAATTGAAGCCTTCGGCGAGAATGCGATTAATGGCTACAACACGATTTTAACCCACCAATTTAAGGGAGGCGGTCATGATGGAAGCCACAATAATATCCTGCATCGTGGCTATGACCGTGGTGAACTCAAACGCGCCCACCTCTCAATTAGCGGCCACTTCCACACGTCAGAATACCTTGCAATGGGAAACCTCTTTCACATCGCACGCGGAAGCTTTCAAGGCGTTACCCCCTATGGCAATGGGTACACCTGGTCTAAAGGACCGTTTGGAAACACTGATGTCAAATTCGATATGCTCTACTCTAGTCCCGGACCGCAGGGCATTCATATTGTGAAGTCGTGGACCAGCGATGTTCTTGAAAAGCTCATTGAACAAGACGATCCAGACCAGATATGGGGATTTTAAACCCCCCAACACTTTTTTTCTTGTCAAGACGTGAGTCTAATCGTTTTAAAAAAAAATAAAGAAAAAAGATATTTTTTATTTTGTTATTGTTGTGTGAGTGTTCCAATAAAGTAGCGTGCAAGAATGTTGCGAGCGCCCTGCGAATGTGGCGTGCCGCTCCCGCTTGGTCGCGTCTCGAACAATTCTGTTGCATCAATACCACACCCGTCAAGAATTGTAGGACCACCCGGGTGAGCACTCACGTATGCAGTAACATCATACACGTTTTGGTTAATAATCATCCAACAATCCTGAACACTATTGTGGACTGCAACCTCATTTGCACTGTACTCGCCAACAATCGTCGTTGATTGAGACGTGTTATTTGCGTGCGCGATATTCTCCGCTTCTGCAGCACTTTCTAAATCAGAATAACCCGTGTATTGCGTGCATCCGGTTATGAAAAGCGCGCTTGCAAAAAAGAGCGACAAAATAAGCGTGTTATGTGCCATACTAACAAACGGTCAGGCAGAGGGTATATTAATAGATTGTGAAAAAATAAAGAAAAAAAATGCAGGGATTATTCTATAGTTATGTTCCCTGAATCTTTTTGTGCAGGACCTTTTTTTTGAAGTTTAACCGTGAGTATGCCATCCTCATAGTTTGCTTTGCTTGCTTTTTTTTCAACATCAGCAGGGAGCTTGATAACTGAGCGAAAACCCCGATACTTCTTGGCGTACAAGTGCTCCTCTTGCTTTTCACTTCCTGCAGACGCGTCAATAATAAGCGCTCTACCTTCAACGGTTATACTGATATCTTCTTTTTGCATGCCCGGCAATTCAACGCGAACAATAACATGCTTATCTGTTTCTTCCACTTGCGCGAGCGGTTTTCTAAAAAGGCCGTCTTCCATTTTGAGGCGGGGCATGCGCATGGTGTTGAAAAAACCAGTGTCAAAAAAGTCATTGAAGAGCGGGGCAATTGCGCGCTCAAATTTGCGCTGAATTTTTGGAAATGAGCCAAAATCTTCTTCTAACTCTCCTTCTAACTCTTCAAGGTCATCATCAACGTGTTTGCTGGTGTACTTTCTCCACCACGTGTCCTGCAATTTCTTTTTGTGTTCTAATTTTTTTTCTTTTTTTTCTGCCATACATCAATCACCCATTACCTTTTTTTAGAGCAGATTATGCTTTAAAAATATTAATCATTCTCAACCCTTTTATTTTTCCAAGATTCCTGCAGTGTTCATGCAATGTTGTTAAGCGTTTTAATAACCAGTTCTGGAAGCGCGGGATGGATATGCATTCCTGCCCCAATATTTTTTAATTCCCCACCAAGACTCATAGCATTCACTACTTCCTGGATAAGAATAGACGCGTGCGGACCAATGATGTGAAATCCAACTATTTTTCGAGTTTCAGCATCAACAATGGCTTTAGCAAAACCAGTTGTATCCCTCATTGCAAGACCCATTGGCACATCAGAATAGCGCGCAACCCCCACAAGCACGTCACGCTCTTTTTTTGCCTGTTCTTCAGTAAGCCCTACGCTCGCGATTTGAGGATGGGTAAATATTGCGCTTGGCACCGCAGTATAATCAATTTTTTGTTTCTTTTTTGCACCCCTGTTTTTCCACACAACACTTGCTTCACGATTTGCCATGTGCTTGAACATGAATGCTCCAATCACGTCGCCAAGCGCCCAAATATTTTTCTTGCTTGTTTGCAAATACTCATCAACTTCAATAAAACCCCGCTCGTTTACGTTCACGCCAGTTTTTTCAACACGCAACTGGTCTGCGTTTGATACTCTTCCTGTTGCAACAAGAATGGTCTTTGCCCCAAACGTCTGTTTCTTCTTTGTGTTACGGTTGTAGCCAGTTACGCTCACGCCACTTTTTGTTTTTTTCACTTCACTCACGTCAATGCCCGTCACTATAGTCATCCTTTTTTTAAGCTCTTTTTCAAGCGCTCGCGCTATGTCTAGCTCACTTTGGGTTACAAGACTGTTTGCCCTTTGAAGTATAGTAATAGTAATGCCCATTGCTTCAAGAAAATGTGCAAACTCAACAGAAATATAGCCGCCACCAATAATAATCATGCTTTTAGGCGCGTGCTTTACGGTAAGAACAGACTCGTTTGTCAAGTACTCTACCGTGTCTAATCCTTTTATTGGCGGAATAAAGGGTCGTGAACCTGCAACAATAAAAATATGTTTTCCTTTGATTTTCTGCGCACCAACCTGAAGAGTGTAGTTATCAATAAACTCACCGCTTCCCTGATAAAAATCCCAGCCGCGAAAACCTTTGACCCCGGCGGTTAGTTCCTGATTTTCTTTGCTCACAATACTTCGCATGCGATTCATTATTTTTTCAAAAGAAACAGTTGAAATCCTTGTCTGTATGCCAAAATTTTTTGCGTTTCGAATGTCCATAATAACGTCAGCCGGATGAATAAGCAGTTTGGAAGGAATACACCCCACATTAAGACAGGTTCCCCCCATCGGCCCTTTATCCACCAGCGCTGTTTTCAAACCACTTTGTGCCGCCTTATTTGCAATAATAAGCCCTGAGCCTGAACCAATTACAACCACGTCATATGATTTTATCACATTCCCGCACCCAGTATTATTTTTGTTTTGTTCTGCATTTTAAGTTTTGCACAAAAACCTTAATTAATGCGTCTTGCAAGAATACAGAACGTATGGTCTTCTTGTTTTCACGCAAAAAAAGCGTTTCAAATAGATTAAAAACGCTCATAGATGACCTGTATGCTAACTCTGCATTTCGAATCTTCTTTTTTGCATCACTTCCCGTTCTTGCGGCGATTATTGGTTTTGTTTTCACCTACCAAAAAATAGACACCTGGTACGCGATTCTCAATAAGCCATGGTTTACTCCACCAAACGCGGTGTTTGGACCAGTCGGGTCAACACTCTATCTTTTGATGATTGTCTCAGCAATTCTTGTTGCAACGCACAAAAAAGTCAATTCCTCTGATGCAAAACAGGGATTTATCTGGTTTACAAAACAACTCGCCCTCAACACGCTCTGGTCAATTGCGTTTTTTGGCCTTGAAAACCTGTTTGTTGGACTGCTTGTTATCCTGCTTCTTATCGCATCAGTTCTCATTACTATGCAGTATTTTTACCGCGTGTCAAAACCAGCAGCATACCTTCTTATACCCTATCTTGTGTGGATTAGCTTTGCAACACTTCTCAACCTTGGCGTTTGGTTGCTTAATTAAATCAGGTTGCGGGGACGCTGCAGGTATGCTTTGACAAGAGGGAGTAAACTAACTTTTTGAATGCAACGGTCCTTTTTCATCTTTTTGATAATATCACGGGTATTCGTTTGCAGGTCCATAAAGACTTTGTACACTTCGCTTTGAACATCCTTACTTCGATAGGCTTCAAGGGTGATGGCACTATCAAAGAGGTCTTCAAGAGCGTCTTCGTTTTCAAATTCTATTTCACCGTCAGGCTTTATGCTCACCTGTTCAAAATCAACATCATGAAACATTTCGCGCTTGAGAATTGCATTGAGAATCGCGCCTTTAAACGTTCTTGAACTCGTAGTAAGGTAGCTTTCAGCCGTGCCTGTGCCAAGATACAGATTTGACCAGAGAATATTATTCTCTATAATTGCATAACCCCAAAAAGGCTTATCATTTTTTTTTGAATACGTGTTTTGTGTTGAAATAATGTTTGTCATACTTTTTGTCAAAAATGTACGTGTTTATAATTATTATGAAACACGGTGAAAAAAAATTGAGTGGGCCCACTGAGATTTGAACTCAGGACCTCACGATTATCAGTCGTGCGCGCTACCAGACTGCGCCATGAGCCCATGTTTTTTGCACTCTCACGTTACTAGTGAAAGCGCGAGTTTATGCGAGGTATCACGCACTTTAAGCGTGAATTCTTTCTTTGCGTTTCCCGGTTCTAACCGAGTGCTTGTCAATTTAAAAAGATTTTCTTGCTCGCTTGCAATTACCTCTGAAACGGTTTTATCTGCTTTGTATGTCATTGATTGCTCGCTTCCAACGCTCAATGTATTCTCTTTTCTAAACGCCTGCACGGTCCGCGTAATCTCACGAACCAAGCCAAGATGTGCGAGCTCTTTTGTTTCTTTTATGTCAATGCTTGCCGCATCTGTGCCGTGTGCATTATGTGGTTTTATCTTCACGGTTTTTACTTCAAGCACATTGCACATATCTGCTACGAGCGCTTTTGCTTCTTGTGACAATTTCTTTTGTGTGTATGCTACTTGAAGTGGCCAGCGAATTCTAAGACCTTTCTCATCACGAAGTGCAAGCACGCGTTCAACAACGTGCTGAACTGTTTCCATTTCTTTTTCAACACCTAAATCAATGCGTGCATCTTTTGATGTTGGCCAAGATAGCAAGTGTACGCTTTCTTCTTTTTCAAACTGCTTAAAGTATGATTGGTATATTGCTTCACTCAAAAACGGCAGGAATGGCGCGCACAGTTGTGTTACTTCGCGCATGACCGTGTAGAGTGTGCTAAGAACACCCTCCTTGTACTTGTACTCACTTTCTTTTTTTACTTTTGCGCGAATAAGCTTGACATACCACCTGCTAAAGTCGTTGAGAAAGAAATCTTCTACGGCTTTTTTTGCAAAGTGCGGATGCAACCCACGCAGTTCATCAGTTACTTTGCGAATCGTTGAGTTGAGCCGTGAGATTATCCAGCGGCTCTCAAAATCAAGTGCTTTTACGTCTCGTGGTGAGAACTCATTGAGTTCGCAGTACGTGCGCACGAATTTTGCCGTGTTCAAAAGCACATTAAGCGTGTTTTTTGCTTCTCGTGCGATTGTGTAGCCAAAGCGCATAGACATTGCAGGGTTTGCATCAGAATACATCCAGCGCATCACGTCGCCACCAAACTTTTCAAGCGCGTCTTCACCCCAAATCGCGTTTCCTTTTGATTTGTGCATACTCTCTGCTTTTTCGTCAAGCACCATGCCATGGCCAAGCACCATCTTGTATGGCGCGCGGTCTTCAAGTGTGACGCTAATAAAGAGCATGGCATAAAACCATAAGCGCACTTGTTCCATCATTTCTGTGATGAAATCTGCGGGGAACCATTTTCTCCATTGCTTTTTGTCAGTAAGATAATCAAGGGTTGAGAATGGCATGACACCCGCATCAAGCCAGCAATCACCTACTTCTTTGATGCGATGCATTTCGCTTTTGCAGTCAGGGCATTTGAGAACTACTTTGTCAATCCATGGCCTGTGCAATTCTTTGAGACTGTCCATTCCTTTGATTGCTTTTCTGGCAAGCTCATTTCTGCTTCCAATCACTTCATATGCGCTGCACGAATCGCATTTCCAGATAGGTAGGGGGTTTCCCCAATAGCGTTTTCGAGAAATATTCCAGTCTTTCATGCCGTTGAGCCAATCAAGCATACGGTTTCGAATACCCGTTGGATACCATACTACTTTTTTTGCTTCACGTATCATTCTTGGACGAATCTCATCAGATAGAATGTGCCAGCCGCGCGTTGTTTTGTAAATTAAATCAGAATGGCAGCGCCAGCACGTTGGATAACGGTGCGCAACGTTTCGTGTGGTGTAGAGCAATCCTAATTTCTCAAAATGTTTTTTTACAAGCGCATTACCCTGCATTACTGTTTTTCCTTGCAAAAAACCAGCAGTCTTATCATACGTTGCATCATCATTAACTGGTGAGAGAACTGGTAAATCATTTTCTTTTCCAAGCTGGTAATCAATCTCACCATGGCCCGGCGCGATATGAACCATACCTGTTCCTTCTTCATTACTTACCTCAGTGCTTACAATCACGCGGGGCGTTACGCCGTGCTGTTGAGGCAGTTCTAAAAACGTGTTATCATACACAACACCTTCCATCTCAGCGCCGCGAAGCGTCCCCACCACCTCGTGTTTTCCCTCAAGGGCTGAAATCAAATCTTTTGCAAGGTAGAGAATGTCGCCTTTGTGTTTTATGCGCGCATATTCCAGGTCAGGATGCACTGCAACAGCTACGTTTGAAGGAAGCGTCCAGGGCGTTGTAGTCCATACCAACAAGTACTCTCCTTTTTTTCCTGCAAGCGGGTATTTGACGTACACTGATTCGTGTGTGCGGTCAGCGTATTCGCCTGCAACTTCGTGAGAAGAAAGACTGGTTTCGCAACGAGGACACCACGGGCTTACGCGCTCGCTTTGCTCAAGCCACCCATTTTCATGACACTTTTTTAAGAATGTCCAGACCAGTTCGTTATTTTCATCGCTCATGGTATAATAGGGTTTATCCCAATCCATGACCATGCCTAACTGCTTTGAGAGCTTAATCCAGTCCTTTGAAAAGTGAAGCACGCGTTCTTTGCATGTTCTGCAAAACTTGCCAATACCATATTTTTCAATTTCTTTTTTGTTTTTGAGCTTCAAATCTTTTTCAACTTCAACTTCAACCCACAATCCCTGACAGTCAAAACCAGGCTGTGCACGTGCGTGATACCCGCGCATACGTTTAAAGCGAAGATAGGTGTCTTTGTAGGTTCTGCCCCACGCGTGATGAACTCCCATTGGGTTGTTTGCCGTTGGTGGCCCGTCAAAAAACGAGAATGTTCGCTTTGAACCTTCATTCTTGTTTAAGACTTTCTCGTTGAGTCCTTCTTTTTTCCAGAATGCTAACACTTTTTTTTCCCAATCAGAAGTAATTGTGTAATCATCAAAACTCATGGTTAATCACCAAATTGTTATAAGAATTGGCATACATAATGCTAGGGGTATTGTTATAGAATGGGACAGCTCCCAAAAATGGGATAATCACCACATACCATGATGTGAGAGTACACCCCTTTTATTTAAAAAAGTATTGGTATATGTTATGACCCCACTAGCATTCTACTACTAACTTAAGAGCGCGCCCCCCTTTTTTATCAAAACGTTAAAATCCACGTGCGCATTTTATGTTAGTGATGACTATTAATTACACGCATGTTGTAGCACACTACGCTGAGATTATAATAAAGGGAAAAAACCGCTCATTTTTTGAATCAACGCTCCTGCAAAACGCGCGCTCAATTCTCTCAGACTCAGCAATTCACGTGCACCGCCGCGCAGGACGGCTTGTTGTTGAACTTTCAAAACCGTTCAACAATGTTAGATCTGATTTTAAGCGCATTCTTGGCATTGTCAACTTTTCACCATGCCTTGTTGTTAAAAGCGAGATTGATGAGATTAAAAAAGCAGCGCTTACTATTGCAAAATACGCAAATGCAACCACGTTTAAAATCAGCACGCAACGCGCATGGAAACAATTTCCTCTTAACTCACAACAAATCAACGAAGACGTTGGCGCTCATGTTCTCAAAAAAACAAAGAAAAACGTGCGCATGAAAAATCCGGGACTCACTATCACCATTGAAGTTACTCCGCAAGAAACATATGTACACGCAGAAACATATGATGCTTTTGGCGGCCTGCCAAGCGGGACTGCAGGAAAAATAGTATCGCTTCTCTCAGGGGGTATTGACAGCCCGGTATCTTCATTTCTTATGATGAAGCGCGGCGCAACAGTCGTGCTGGTGCATTGCATGAACAAAACTATTATTTCAAGCGGTGTACAAGACAAAATAGAGCAGCTTGCAAAGCAACTTGCGCGCTACCAGCTTAATATGCGCCTCTACATTGTTCCTTTTGATGCTGTGCAGCGAGAAATTGTCAAGCACGTTTCTCCACGCTACCGCATGATTGTGTACCGCCGTTTCATGCTGCGCATTGGCGAGCGCGTGATGAAAAAAGAAGGCGCAAAAGCGCTTGTTACGGGGGATAGCTTGTCACAGGTAGCATCACAAACCCTTGACAACCTGCGAGCGGTTCGAAGCGTTACAGACCAGATTATTTTAAGCCCGCTTATTGGTTCAAATAAACAGGAAATCATTGACCTTGCAGAAAAAATTGGAACCTATCCTATTTCAATTCTGCCCTACAATGATTGTTGCAGTTTTCTTGTAGCAAAACATCCTGAGCTTAACGCAAAATCATCCCAGATAGACTTGTTTGAAAAATCCCTTGATATCAAAGAACTGGTTTATAGTGCGGTAAGAAATGCAAAACGCATCACGTATTGAATTCTTCTTCTAACTGCGCGTACATGAACACGTCATGCCAAATGCCATCTTTCACATGACTTTTTAATTCACGCGCTTCTTTTCTAAAACCTGTTTTTTCAAGCACACGCTGGGACGCAGAATTCTCTGCTATCACGTACGCGTACACACGATGCAGCTTAAGCGTGTTGAATGCGTACTCAAGAATGAGTTGCACTGCTTTTGTTGTAATTCCTTTTCCCCAGTATGCTTTGCCAATCCAGTACCCAAGTTCTGCGCGCTTTTGCTTGCGCACGTCAAGTTCCATGAGGCTAATAACCCCTGCTAGTGCTCCTGTTTTTTTAATTTCAATGCCAAAAATGTACTCTTTTCGCAATTCACGCGCCTTTTTTGCGTAAGTGATAAAATCACGCGCGTTCTTGAGAGTGTACGGGTGCGGTACTGATGTGGTGTAGCGCGAAACATCTTTGTCATTTGCCTGTTCTTTAAGTGCGGGCGCATCTTTTTTTTCAAGCGCGCGCAAAATACTATGCTCTCCTTCTAGACGGGTTTTCATAAGACTGACTCAATATCAATTTCAAACGCGGCAATAGGCAGTTCAATACCAAATGTTGTAATTACTTTTGGATGTACTTCACCAATCACGCCCACTTTCTTTTTGCCAACAAACACGTCGCCCACGCGTCCTTTAATGAAGCTTGCGTGCTTTGATTCTTTTAATGAGTATTCTATGTTGAGTGCGCGAAACACTGCGTCAAGAACGCTTTTGATGCGCGTAAAATCAGCATCGCCCGCGCACAGGAGCGCGGCAAGTCTGGTTTCGTTTCGTGTTTTTATGTCTGACACATCATCAAGGAGGACAACATCACTTGCCTCAAACAGGCTAATTGGGTACTGTTTGTGCGCGTTTTGCTCAAGATTTTTCATTAATTCAGGAAGCAACCACGTTCGGACCATATCAATTGGTGCTTTTGACTTTCCCACGCTTACATGCACGTCTTCTTTGATGTTCATGCGTGAGTACTGGTCCTGTTTTGTGCTTAATGCAAACGTGAACGTTTCACTCAGTCCAAGGCCAACCATGACATCGCGAATACTGTCAAGAAGACGGGTGCGCTCCAGCAGGTTGCCTGTTGTTGCTACATTTGGCAGTTCAGTTCCTACATTGTTAAACCCGTACGCGCGTGCAACATCATCAATTATATCAATCTCGTGCCACACATCAACACGATAGGGAAGTGTTCGGGCTTCAAGAACTCCGCTTCTAAAACGAGATGTTTCATAGCCCATCTTTGCGAGCAAGTCAGCAATGTTTTCTTCAGTAAAATCCACACCAAGCGTTTCACTCACGTTCTCAACACCCACGCGCATGCGCATGGGCTCAAGTGCCGGTGTCTTGATTGTTTTACCCTGCATTTTTGTGTGCATTATTTCAATTGTTGCGCCTTCCTCACCAAACATTGTTGCAAGAATAGTGAGCACGCTGTTAATGGTTGGTAAATGCGTTCCGGTGACTTCCATAAACACTGCATTTGTTTCTTTGGTCACACGGCCGGTTTGATTGCTGTTAATAATTGGCGGCATTGAAAGCACGCGTTTTTTTGCATCTCGAATAACAGGATATGTTTTGCATCCGTTAAGCAAGTGCGCATACTTTTGACCTGTTTCATGCGTTCGCAAAATATCACTAGCGTTCATTTCACGTGTTTTGCCAAGCGGGACAAACTGAATCTCTTTTGGGCTTTCTGCTTGATAGGTAATGGGGGTTTTAATGTGTTCAAGAGGATAAATCCCGATTGCTGCTTTTTTTCGGTCACGACCAAGTGTTGCGTGCAGTTTTTCCTGCACCCAAATTATTTCCTTAATTAATGCGTCAGTAAACGTGATATTTCTGATAATGCAGCCAACTGCGTAGGGTCGAATTTTTTTAACACTTGCATCAACAATGAACTGCGCGTTGTTGTCAACTATTTTGTAGTGGGGCAGTCCGCGTTGTTTTTTTCGATAATAACGCAGTGCTCGTGCAAGTCCTTGCGGTGCAATCAAGTCAGGACGGTCGTGCGTGAGTTCGATTTTTATCTTATCACCTGCACCGCTTTCAAGTTCAAAACCCATATCAAAAAGTGTTTTTTCAAGCTCGTCAACACTGATTTTTTCACTAAGCAAATCTTGCATGCGTGAGAGTGTGGTGTCAAGTACTACCATATTCAATCAAACCTCTTATTAGGTGTGCATTGCGAATGCTATCAATATCCACAAAATGACCAAGCACTTGCCTGATATCATCTACTTTGTACTGAAACGGAACAAGGCGTTCAAGCGCAAGACCCCACGCAATCACCGGAACGGTAATGCCCAGGGGTTTGAGCGTTTCAGGTCTAAACATGCCTGAATTGCCAAGCTCCAACCATTTTTTTTGCGATTCCCAATACCCAAAAATCTCCATGCTTGGCTCAGTGTACGGGTTGTATGTTGGTTTGAACTTGACTTTGTTCACGCCAATTTTCTGGTAGAACTCCTTGAACATGCCACACAAGTTTTTGAGTGTCAAGCCTTTTGCCACGACAAACCCCTCAATCTGGTGAAACTCGTTAAGATGGGTGGCGTCAAGAGTTTCATTTCTAAAGACACGGTCAACGCTAAAATACTTGTACGGCGGTGCGCGGCCTTTTGCAAGATAGCGAAATGATGTTTGAGTGGTGTGCGCGCGAAGCAACAATTGATTAGCAACGCGTTCACTCCACTCATACTGATGACCTTTTGAACCCGTGCTTCCACCTGTTTCGTGGATGTCTTTAATCTTTTTTGCAAGCCCGCGGGGAATATTGCCTTCTTTTGGAAAATCAAGATAATACGTGTCCATTATTTCTCTGCCCGGATGGTCCTGAGGGAAGAACATAACGTCAAAATTCCAAAACGCAGTATCAACAAAATTGCTGCGCATTTCTTCAAAGCCCATTTCAATAAAAATCTCTTTTACCCGTTTTTCAATTTCACGAAGAACATGTTTTCTCCCGCCATACACGCGAGGTGCGGTCACATGAATATCATATTCGCGAAACAAACCCCATTCCTTTTTTTTAAGAAGAGCAGGTGTAAGTTTTCCCGTAAGGGCTTTATCCTGTACTTTTGAGCGTTTCTCAACGCCTTTTTTGGTGATATTGTATGCGCGTTGCACACGATTTTTTATTTCAATCATGCCTTTTCGTTTTGCAAGCTCATGAACTGTTGTTTGTAATTCTTCTGGAAGCAGATGATAATCATATTCTTTTTCAAAGAGAAGCTCAAGCACGCGTTCCTCATCTGTTTTTGAGTAATAGTACCCCCTGCCAAGACTTGTTGCGTGCACCACACCATCAAGAATGCTTACATATCCTTGTTTTTTAAGAAACCCAATAGCATGGTTGAATTCATCACTATCAAGTTTTGCCCTAATAATACTCATTGGTTGCGGACTTTTTTCTACTATTTTTAACACGCGCTTTTCAGGAAGCCCGCTTATCCTGCTTTTCTTTGCACTTTGTCCAAGTGAGATAATTTGTTGCGCTTCTTGATCAACGTGCGCAAGTTCTTTGTCAGCAAGCCAGGCAAGCGCTTTTCGAACCTGACCCTGGTCAAGACCTGTTTTTTTAATAATATCTATCACGCGCTGGGGCTTGTTAGATAATATTTTGAGAATGTGTGTTTCAAGAGGGTGCAATGTTTGTGTCATACATACTGTGTACGGTGTGTGAGTGGGGCTGGCGTGATTTGAACACGCGACACCACGGTCTTCAGCCGTGCGCTCTCCCAGGCTGAGCTACAGCCCCATATATTGGAAGCACGACCTACACGAACACCTCCTTGTTTTTTATTTGTTTCTCTTTACAAACAAGTGTATCACCAGACATTTTTAAAACCATGTTTAGAAAAAGCAATGATGGAGTCAGTCCCGAAATAGGCATGAACCACCGGTCATAATTCACACACAGATTACGCATACTTAAATAGTTTGTTGTCAGTCTTAAAAAAAGAAAGAATGATGCGCAAAAGAACCTAACACGCATCAAAAAATTGTTTTGTTACATGTCAGGAATGATTGGCGGTCGTTCATCAGTGAGCAAAAGCAGATATGAAACTACGTGAACCGCGTAGGTCAGGTACATGTGTGTCCACGCGTGCAATGCTTTGTGTCGCTTACTTGTTGCAATGATGTGAATTAACTGGAATACTATCACAACCCCAATAAAAAGCTGAAACACCCAAAGCACAAGCCCGCACGCGATTGCGTAAGGGATACGCCACAGCAATTCAACAAGTTCTGCCTTCTTTTCATACTTGATAGAAACATCCTTTACTGTTTTCATAGTAGTTATTATGTTTTTTGAGATAATAAGGCTTTACTCTTTTGTCAAAAAAGTCTTAAATAAAAACTAACACTAATGCGTAGTATGTGGCATGTTCGCACCTACCAGTCCTTTTATGATTCATGTATCTATCACCTTCCGCCACGCTTTGCAGAGAAGGCAGGAGAACTCATATCATTTTTTCCCCTGCGCGCGGGCGTGCGCAGTAAAAAGTTACATACTCAATTATTCTCCCACACTTTTGACAACCCATTTATTCTTGGCGCAGGCTACGCGCACAACGCGCGCATGCTGCGCGGCGTGCGAAATCTTGGCGCAGGTGTAGTAACTACAAAAACTATTACTCCAACAAAGCGAAAAGGAAACCCCCACCCCCGCGTGTTTCGCTACCCTGGAGGTCTTGTTAATCATGTTGGGCTTGCAAACCGCGGCATGCGGGCATGGAGTTATGAATTGCAAAAAACAAAAGACCTTCCGGTTATTGCAAGCATTGGCGGAGACACTGTTTTTGATGTTGAAACAGTATATACAACTATCGCGCCGCATGCATCGCTTGTTGAACTTAATATGAGCTGTCCAAACACGGAGCACGGCATGTTTTTAGAAGAAGATATTGTTCGCTTGTGCGAGCACAAAAAAGAGGTGCTTGTCAAGCTTGGGCCAACACATAACCTTGCCTCCATTGTTGACGCGCTTGATGCGCACGATGTTGGTTTTACGCTTATTAACTCATATCATGGCATGAGCGGAAAAAAGCTTTACTCACGCACGCTCCAAGCGCTCACCAGTGCTGGCGCGCTCACAACAAATCCTATTGTGAGCATTGGCGGTGTTGACCATCCAAAAAAAGCAATAGAACTCTTAGCACACGGGGCTCATGCAGTGGGATTGCTCACAAGCTACATCACGCATGGACCCTACGTGTTTGAATGGTTTTCTAAAACGCTGCTTGCATATCTTGAAGAAAACTATTTTAAAGATGTTTCAGAACTTATTGCGTACGCGCTTTGAGCGCTTAAACCGGCTTTTACCGGTGTACGCGCTTTGAAAATAAAGAGAAAGAAAAAAAAAGAAAAAAACTTTTTTTTACGTCTAGATTATGCTTCCAATGTCAATTGATTCTTCTTCATCAATGATTTGTCCTTCAACACTGTTTGCAACGTCTGATGCATCAGAAATGCTCTGAGTCTCATTTGATGCCACAGCATCGCCCTGGTCTCCGGTCACATCCCTGTCATACAGTTGTGTGCAACCGCTCACAAAACTTATTGCAATGAGCGCGATTACAAGAACAATTCCTGTTTTCATTCTTCCACCGCCGTATTGTTTTGCACGATACTCGCGCGTAACACGTTTCTTAAGCGAACATTTACGTGTTGAGCGATTCCGGTTAGATTAAATTTCCGGTCAACTTGTTCAATCCTTTCTTGAATGCGCTCTTTTTGCCGCTCAACAATGTCCTCGTTTACCACGTCAGCAATCCGGTTGCGCGCGGTTTGAACAAGGTTTGTTGCAATACGTACATTGTTTGCAATTGCTTGTCGTTGTTGCGGTTCAAGCCGGTCAATGCGGTTTTTGACTTCCTGTTTTATTTCTCCAACACTCAAATTTTCTTGTCTGATGCGTTGTGCAATTGCTGTTGCGTTTATGTCTGAATTTGCAAGAAGCGAGCGAATCCTCTCTGCATTGTACTCGTGCACACGACTTCGCACCTTTTCTTTGATTGCCTGCACACGCTCATCCACGGCAGTTCTTTGGCGCTCGCGAATTATTTCCCGTTCTTGAGCTCTCAAAAACACGTGAGCAGCGTCTTTAAACTGTGTTGTTAATTCAATTGCGTCATGTTTAAAATCAACAAACAAGCGCACGTTGTTTTCGCTGTATTCTTGTTGTGATGCGTTTAACACATCCTCACTTAATGCCTGCATTTCAAGCACGATTGCGTCAAGCCCGCTTACGTCATTACTCTCATTCTTTTCTTGAATATCTGCAATAATTTCATTTGCGCGCGCTCTATTTTTTTCAATTGCTTCTTGAAGCTGGAGCATGCGTACCTCCCAGCCGTGTTGCGTTGTTATTGCAAGCAATTCACGACGGGTTTTGTTTGAGATAATGTTTGCTTCTTCAAGCTCTGACTCAAATTCGTCATCCTGCTCATCTTCATCAATCTCTTCTTCCTCATCAAGTGCTTCTTGAGCGTTCAAACAAATAGCCTCAATACACGCTTGGTCACTTGCGCAATCACTGTCGCTTTGACAGGATACAAGCGCGTATGCTGCAGGAACGCTCTCTGCTTTTTGAGGGCATTTATCAATTGCGCTTCCCTCAACGCGTCCGTCAACTACGCGTTCTTTATCTGCTCCAAAATAGATGCGGTCAGTTTCGTTCCCGTCAATAGCAAGCGAGAGCAAAACCGCATTACTTTCAGACACAAATCGCACACAATCAAAGTGTGGTCCAACACGTGCGTTGAAATGAATGGCTGTATCATTAATGCGAAACTTGTCACGTCGTTCAAGTGCAAATGGTCGCACACCGCAAAAGCCTGTGTCAGTTGTTATATTTCCTGTGAGCACATGGTACTGCCCACTAGTTTTTGAGTCTCCGTTACCGCAAAGCGTCCAAATATTATGCTCATTTTGGAATATGAAGTAACCAAGCTCATCTCCCGGTTTAATGACTGGTCGAAATGACTCGTCATGTGCAAACGCGCCACTCACTAAGAATATGAGTGCGAGCGCGGATGCGAAAAGTATTTTTTTCATAAAACATTCACCTGACCCATATCCTTATCCCTAGAAGTACTGGTTTTTATGCGTTACTATTGGGGTAGTTTGCAACCCGTTTTTTGTGCGAGCGCATCTAATGGTTGCAATCCTACTAATCGCGACTCGTCACTAAAAATCCATGTAGGCGTGCTTTGAATGTTTTTATCAACACACGCCTTTCGAAGACCTTGTCCATTGCCCAAATCACACTCAACATACTCAACAAATGTTATGCTTGAGCCAAACTGTGCTTTCTGTTTTGTACAGGCGCCACAATAATACGTGCCATACATTTTTGCACCACTCATGGTAAGGCATTGCGCAAATTCATCATACTTGCCAGGTTCGCTGACAAAAAATCCGCTAATTGTTGCACCCCCAAGAAGAAGTACGGCAAACACGCCAATAACACCCAGTCCAACCACATATTTGGGATTCATGTCTACTCTTGTTTCAATCATGGTTTGCATTTAAGCATACCGCTTATCAAATAATGCTTGGAAGCGCACAGCCTGTTTTGCTTGCAAGCTGGCTAAATGTCATGGGTTGTGTGCGTTTTGAACCATCAGCAAACATCCATGTTGGATACTTGTTTACTCCACTAGCAATGCACACACTCCTCTGCACAGAACAATCAATAAAGGTCACGTACTCCCAGCTAATGCCAAACAGGGTTTGCGCCTCATCATAATGTGTGGTTCCTGCAATGCCGTACAGTTTTGCACCTTTTTGCGTAAGGCATTGCGCAAAGCGCGTATACTCTTCAGGAATACGTGTCACATAACTGCTTGAGCTAAGCACTGCAATCATGATAGCAACGCCTACTACAAGAAAACCGACGAAAATAATAAACTCGCCAAAATTCATTATTCTAATTGATTTAATTCTTTGGATTTAAATGTACCTTGAAATTGGGTAAAACCTTATTAATTTGAATGGTTTTAGCGTATGTGTGGTGAAACAGTAATGGCATTTATTGGGGAGAAGGCGCCTAACTTTCAAACAAAAGCATATCATAACGACCAAATAAAAACAATAAAACTTTCAGACTATCATGGAAAATGGATTATTCTTTTTTTCTATCCTGCTGATTTTACGTTTGTATGCCCAACAGAACTTGGAGAACTTGCAGACTACTATAATGAACTTAAAAAACTCAAAGTTGAAGTGCTTAGCGTAAGTACGGATACTGAATACGTGCATAAAGCTTGGCATGACGCGTCAGATACAATTAAAAAAATAAAATTTCCTATGCTCGCAGACCCAACAGGAAACATTTGCAAATCGTATGGAACTTATATTGACGGTGAAGGCCTCAGTTGGCGCGCAACATTTTTGATTGACCCTGAAGGAGAAATTGTGGCTGTGGAAATGAATTCTAATAGCATTGGCAGAAACGTAACCGAGCTTATCAGAAAGCTTCAAGCAGCCCAATACGTGTACACGCATGGCGGAGAAGCGTGTCCTGCAAGCTGGACGCCAAACAGTAAGACGCTCAAGCCGGGCTTGAACTTGGTTGGAAAAATCTAAATCACTTTTTATTGCTTTAGCATTTGAAAAAACGGGTAATGCCTAAACACAATGATGGCGCATGTTAGTGTATTCATAGTTGTTTGAATCTTTTTTTTCCTGATAGGGCATATATATTGCTTTTGATTTTTCAAAATCACGCATAAGCACGCGTTCAATTGATACGCGCGAAAACTGTTTAGTGTAGCGCTCAATGCGTGAAACGTGCACTGCGGACTCAACACGCGCAACATGGCCGGTGTTTGCAATGAGTTCAAGACCTCCTTCAAATGTTTTAGAAACGCCAACAAACGCGCCACGCACGTGCAATCCCGCGTCAGTTGCGAGTTGTGTTGCTGTGCGCATTGTTTTTCCCCTGCCTGAGAAATCATCAACAAGCACGCAATTCGTGTAGGGTTCTTGTGTTACTTGATTGGTAAGCAAGTCAAGAGGAAGGTAGAGTGTTTCTTTTGTTCCATACGTGCGCGATTCAACATCTTGCGTTAATACCTTTTTTCCTTTAAATGTTGCGGGCTCGCCTTTTGAAATGCCAATAACATCAAGCCCGAGCGCGCATGAAAGAAAGGACGCAAGAAACGGTCCTGAATTTCGAATAGTAACAATACAGTCAGGAGCTGGTGTGAGACTGTTGAAAAATTCAGGAATGAATCGCGTTTGAATCGCCTCATTCCATAATTGCGCGGGAAGTTTGTAATTGATAAAGTGGGTTTGGTCAAGAATGTTTGAGCCAACAACACGGCCTTTGCTAAAATAGTCCAAAAATCGTTGTTCAAGCGTGTTTTGTGCCATATTTGCTTGAGTAGCAGGCCATTTTTATGCTTTTTGTTATAACAGATACATTTTTAATGTCTGTGTATAATTCAAGAAATCATGCACGACATATTTAAACACTGGTCAGAACTTGAACGCGACCTTGCAGTCACGCTTAAATCATACGAATTGGCGCTTGTGCGTTCTGAAAGAAAGTATAACAAATCTTCTCAAAACATTATGTCTGTTGCTCCTCTTCTTTATCGCAGCATAAACAAATTTATTGTCTATGGTCAGAGTAATAAATTTCATGGCATTCTCAAAGATACTCCTGCATCTCATACGCTTAGCAATGACCTTGCACGAAACGTGCGCGCACAAACTGCAAAACTTGTAAAACAACAAGACGACCAGCGCGGAGTTCGCGATTATTTGCTTAAAGAGCAATCACAGCTCAATGAGCGCATGTCGCGTGTTCATACACGCGTTAGTGCATACACACCTCTTCTTGGCGCGCAAAACGTTGCTTCCATGCGGGGTATGCTTCTTGAACTGCATAACGCATATACACCCTTCTTTTCTGCAATGGATAACGAGATTAAGATGCGTCTTGATTTGTTCTCTGAATTTGAGAACATGACTATTGAAGACCAAAGCACGGCAAACACGTTTGCGTATTATGTTCTTGCAGTATTCCATCAGCCAAACTTGTTGGAAACGACAGAAGCTAAAGCCGAGAAAGAACGTATTAACCACCTTGCTGATGCTATTTATGATGAATTTCGTGTATTGGATGCTTTTGTTCGCGGCTTGCGTTTTGACAACGATACAAAAGAACTGCATGCCACGCGCACCTCTCTTGTAAACCTTGTTTCTGAGCGTGCATGGTAGAAATTCTTTTTAATCCCTCCGCTTATTAGTAAATACATGTCTTTGCTTCATGCGGTGTGTGTTTCTTCTCTGCGCGCAGCATACGCGAAAAAAGGAGGTTATGTTAGAGCAGGTTCACGCATGTTTCGTGACTTGTGGGCGCGAGACTTTGGCTTTGCTCTTCCCGGCATTCTTGATATTGGGGATATCGTGCCGTCAAAAAAAAGTTTTGACGTGCTTTTTTTACACCAGCATCAAAGCGGTCAAATACCCCGCTTTGTGAGCCCTACACCAAGCAACCTGCTTCGCGGACCACTTACGTTTAACATTTTTGACATCCGCCAGTCTGAACGTTTTCCGCTCACACCAAGCTACACCACGTATGCCGGAACAGTTGATGTTGATTCAAGCGCGATTACGATTATTTCTTATGATTATTTTCTTGAGAAAACACAAGCGCATCCCACTTTCTATCACAACATGGTCTGCGCAGCAGACTGGCTTGCAAAACAGGGCGTTGACATGACGGGCAGTATTCGCATGCAGGCCTTTAGCGGGTGGGAGGATTCTATTAATAAGACCAAACGAAAACTTTCTTTTTTTGAAGAAATGCTTGGCCACGCGGGGCGCATGCATCCTGATGATTTTGGCAGTGACATCTACCAAAACATGCTTGCAAAAGAAGCATTTCGCGTTGTTGCATGCCGCGCAAAAGACGCGCATACACAAAAAAAGAATGCGCAACGGGAGAAAACGCTTGAACAAAGCATTCAAAGTACGTTCTGGAATGAGGACGGTTACTTTAATGATTTTGTTGGCGAGGGTGGCAATAACTTGAATGCTGCTGGAAACTTGCTTGCTATTCTCTACAACGTGGCAACGCCAAAGCAAACAAAATCAATTCTTGAAAAAATTGAAGAATTTGAAATGAACAAACCTTTTGGTCTAAAAACGCGAAACAAAAAAGTCCCGCTCTGGCGCATTGGCAGAAATGCACGCTTCGTAGGAATTTCTGATTATCAGGACACAACACACTGGCTGTGGCTTGGCGCGCTCTATGCGCAGGTACTTGCCATGAATAGAAGGAAAAGTGATGCGCGCTATGAGCTTGAAAAAATTGAAAATCTTATTGAAAAGCAGGGTCAAATCCATGAAGTGTACCAGAGTACGGGCAAACCCCTCAAAAGCTGGTTTTTTAAAAGTGAAGAAGACTTTGCGTGGAGTTCAGGCATGCTCTTGCACGCAATGAAATGTGCAGAATATTAATAGTTACACCCTGCAGAATTATTCACTCACATAATACCTGATTTTTTTTGGTGAATAGTAACACACGCGTATTCTCAAAAACATTATAATAGCCGGGATACCTAGTACTACGTAATGGCAAAAGATGAGTTTATTGTAACACCCTATGAGGTAACTGGTACGGTTGATTATGCTAAACTCATCAAACAATTTGGCACCCAAAAAATAGACAACAAGCTCTTAGAACGCGTCAAAAAACACACGGGAGATTTGCATTTCATGCTTCGCCGCGGAATTTTTTTTTCACAGCGAGACGTGAACTGGTTACTTGACCAGTACGAGAACGGAAACCCTTTCTATTTATATACGGGCAGAGGCCCCTCTGGCGGCACGCACTTAGGTCACCTTGTGCCGTGGGTTTTTACCAAATGGTTACAGGACAAGTTTAATGTTAAGCTCATCTTTCAACTTACTGACGATGAGAAATACTTGTTTAACCCTGACCTTGAAGCAGACCAAACAAAGCGTTTTGCCCTTGACAATGCGCTTGATGTTATCGCTCTTGGGTTTAAACCAAAAAACACTGAAATCATCATTGATACAGACTACTCAAAGACGTTGTACAATCAGGCAATCCGCGTTGCAAAACGCTTAACGTTTTCAACAGTAAAAGCAGTGTTTGGGTTTGATAACAGCACGAATGTTGGTTTGAGTTTTTTTACCAGTATGCAGGCAGTACCTGCATTCTTAGAAAGCGTGCGTCAAGGAAAAAACGTGCCGTGTCTAATACCGCATGGCATTGACCAAGACCCTCATTTTAGAATATCTCGAGATATCATGCCTAAACTGGGATACTACAAGCCCGCAAGCATTCACAACCGCTTTATTCCTGGACTCAAAGAGGGTGGTAAAATGAGCGCGTCAGACCCGGACTCAACCATTTACACGACTGACACGCCAAAAGATGTGAAACGAAAAATCGGCAAATCATTTAGCGGGGGCCGAGAAACAGTAGAACTCCACAGAAAACATGGCGGCAATCCTGATGTTGATACC
>PEZQ01000010.1:85991-88664 GCA_002763265.1 archaeon CG10_big_fil_rev_8_21_14_0_10_43_11
ATAAGAAACTTGAAGAATTGTATCATGGCTACAAAAATGGTGATATATTGAGTGGTGAGATGAAACAAGTGGCAATAGAAAAAATCAACGCGTTTCTAAAAAAGCATCAGGCAGCGCGCGAAAAAGCAAAGAAAACCCTGCCAAAATACTTGCTCAAAGATTAACCCCTGAGGCAGTGCATATTTTTTTTAACCCTGTAGTTGCGTTTTTGGTTGCACTCTTTTTTGTCTGATTCAAAGGCAAAATTTTAGAGTCGTCGTGTCTATAACCTTTTATGGGGTTTCCGCCGTCTCAAATTAATAAGAAAGTATTTTCTTTTTTCTTAGAGGGTAATAGATTACACCAACTAAAATTAGGATTACTCCAATACTTAATGCACCATAACCGGCATAAACATATTTTATGTGTTCTTCAAATAATTTAATTAAAGCGATTCCTAAAACAAAAGAAGCAAAACCTGTTCTTACATAAGCAAGAGTATTTCTTTCATTAGTCAAAATTGTTCTTTCTTGTGCTAATTTCTTATGGCTAATTAGCTTTTTTCTTAAATCAGTTCCGTTTTTCATTTTCCTCTTTTTACTATGTATAATCCCATTTATTTATAAGTCTGTTTATTTTTAAATTGCTTGAAAAACATTAGGCGACTACCCCTTTTAATAAATCTACACAACGATTGAATATAACCTCGGCGTTTAGCGAAGTCATAAGTTTTCCAAGAGGCTCGAAGGCGAAACCATCAAGACTCATGATGAAAATTTTGGATTTAAGTGAACGAAGTCGACCCAAGTAAGATATAACATAAACCCAAGAAAACTGAAAGATTTATATAGTATGTAAGATTAATCTTACTTGGTGATATAGATGGATGTTGCTATAACAAGAATGAGTTCAAAAGGACAGATTGTAATACCTACTGAAATGAGAGGAGATATTCATGAAGGAGATAAACTTCTAATAATCAAAAGTGATGGCCAATTGATTATGAAGAAGGCCAATAAGTTGGATAGCAACTTAAACGAAGATTTAGAGTTTGCTAGAAAAACTGGTGAAGCTTGGAAAAAGATTGGGGCGGGAAAAGGGATTAAGATGAATTTTGATGACTTTATCAATGAGATGAAAAAGTGGTAGAAATAATCTTTGATCCTAATTTTAGGAAGGATTTTAGGAAAATTAAAGATAAATCTCTCAAGGAGAAGATTATAAAGCAAGTTTCTAAAATAAAAGCTAATCCTGGGATTGGAAAACCCATGAGATTCGATAGAAAAGGAACAAGGGAATTGTATATCCCTCCGTGGAGATTATCCTACAAAATAGAAGGAGATATTGTTTATATACTTTCTTTATATCACAAAGATGAACAGTAATAGGTTTTCTTGGGCCGCCGAAGCGAAGCGTAGGCACAGTATGATGTAAGGGTGTGCATTACTTTTCAGGATTTCTATTCAAATATTTTTTGACAGGATCGGCAACAGTATTTTTATTGATATTGTTAGACATACACTAGTTTGTTCTAAACCAAACAGTTAATTTCATTGCGCCTCTGCTTGAGTTGCAACTACTACAACAAAGCGCAACATCTTGTATTTCTAATCCCTTGCCACAATAAAATGGTCCATCAAAATTCAAATACTCTATTGTTGTGCTATCTTTCCTATTATTAACATTATATGGATAAATCATTTTTTTGTGGCAATACACACACGCCTTATCTCTATCCTGAATTTTTTCAGAGCTGGGGCAAAATTTGGAGAAATTGCGAGCCGAGCAATTTCTCGGTTAATGCCTGTTAAACGAGGGTGAGGAGCGATAGCGACGAAAGCGCAGCGTCCCCAAGCGACCGAAGGGAGCGCAGAGTTTTCTTACTGCCGAAAATCCAGTTAGTGCCGTAGTTTTTGCCGACTATATTAATTTCTGCGAAGCAGACTAAATGTCCGCAGGACAGGGGGAGTTCGTTCATTCCAAAGAGCTTTAGCGACATATCAAGAACAAGAATAAAAAGGCGGCTTTCCGTTAATTCAGTTTTCTATCACTTTTTCCAATATTACATTCAAAACACAAAGTTTGTAAATTATTCAAAGTAGTTTTACCACCCTTAGCAAAAGGATGTATATGGTCAATATGGAGAATTACACCGACTGAAGTTGCTGGACTTCTGCCACAAAAAACACACCTAAAATTATCTCTATTTAAAACACTCAATCTTAATTTTAATGGTATATCTCTTTTATCTTCTTTTTGAATTTTTAGTCCATTTTGTTTTTCTTTAACTGATTCTTTTTGTGGCAAGTCATCAATAATAACTTCATGTCCCATTTTATATTCAATGAATTTTAGACAAGTATTTGTCCAACCTCCAAATCTATGTTTGTAGCAACCAAAACTAATTTTTGGCTTTGATGCAGTCCATTCAATTTTTGATGGTCTATGACCAATCTGTTTCCATATCCGTTCCATTTCATCAAAAAGTTCTTTATCGGAGTAAATTCTATTCGGAGGTGTTTTTCTTGCGGATAATTCTTGTCCTTTCTTTTTTAGATAGTCTATCAAGAAAGAAATTGCTTTTCCCCATGTTCCAAATTCTCTGATAACCGTGCCTGCACTTATTTCTGAATGTTCGTTAAATTCTCTTTTGCCAAACACAATAAAATTATTCTTTTTTGCGACTTTTTCCAA
>PEZQ01000011.1:0-20114 GCA_002763265.1 archaeon CG10_big_fil_rev_8_21_14_0_10_43_11
CCAGATGAACAATATAATAAAATGATTCAGAAAGCCCCTGAATTTTTAGTTAAGTGCAAATCCGTTATTATAAAATTAAACGAGAAAAAGGTTAATGAAATAAGAGATAAATTTCAAAAGGAGATTGGCAAAAGGAGATAAAGAAAGAATAGTATTTCTACATAAAAAATTGATTGACATGTTACAAATATATGGAGCAAAAAAAGAGGGTTTGGTCTTTGTCTCTCAAAGCCCTAAAAAATCAAAGATTTTTTGGGCGCAGAAAAACAAGTTTTTCTCGCGAGAAGGGAAATATAATAAAAGAACAATTCAACAAATTGTAAAATCTGCTTCTAAGAAATCCGGAATTAAAAAGAATGCAACACCACACACATTAAGGCATAGCTTTGCCACTCACTTATTGGAATCGGGCGCAGATATCAGATACATCCAACAATTATTGGGGCATAAAGATTTGAAAACCACGCAAATCTACACGCACGTAGCAAACAAAGACATAAAAAAACTCGCAAAACTACTCTAAAACCTGCCACCATTTTTCGTTTTTATTTACTTTACAGCACATCTTATGCATACACTTATTAAGGGTAATCGTGTGGCTCACTAATAACAATGAAACAACGCCTCCTTATCGTTGCAGGGATGCTTTTGCTTACTGCACTTGTTTTTTCTGCAGGATATGTGGGCATAACCGGAAACGTGATAGACATGACAAAAACAGCCAAAAAAGGCGATACCGTAGCGGTGCACTACACCGGAAAACTTGACAATGGAGAAATATTTGACTCCTCTCGCGATCGCGAACCACTTGAATTCACTCTTGGCAGTGGCCAGATGATTGGTGGTTTTGACAAAGCAGTTGAAGGTATGAATGTTGGAGAAAAAAAGAACATCACTCTTGAGCCAAGTGAAGCGTATGGCGCGCGTGATGACACAAAGATTCTGACTTTTCCAAAAGAAAATCTTACTGCTCAACTAGGGGTTCAACCTGCAAAAGGCATGCAGCTTTCAGCAAACGGCATGGCCGTCACTATTGTTGATGTGAGCGAAAAAGAAGTCAAAATTGATTTCAACCATTTTCTTGCCGGAAAAAAACTTGCCTTTGAAATAGAGCTTGTAAGCATCAAATAAGCACAAGAAAAAAAAATATCTTATTATTTCCTTTTTTCCTTTTTTTTTAATTAGATGTAGCCGCCTTTTTGCAAGTTCCACAAACTTTTATACAGCCCTTCTCGAGCGATAAGCTCGTTGTGGGTTCCTGCTTGCACGATTTTTCCTTTATCCATTACTACAATCATGTCTGCTTTCATAATAGTTGACAGGCGATGCGCAATGATGATGCTTGTCTTGCCTGCTAAAAGCACGTCAAGTGCCTGCTGAATGTCAAATTCAGTGCGCGAATCAAGCGAGCTTGTTGCTTCATCAAGCACCAGAATTTTTTTATTAGCAAGAATCGCGCGCGCAATACTTACACGCTGCTTTTCACCCCCGCTTAATTTCACCCCCCGCTCTCCTACAATTGTGTTCTCTTTTTGTGGAAACGCCTGCACAATGGCATCAAGCTGAGCAAGGCGTATTGCTTTCATCACTTCTTTTCGTGTTGCTTTTTGATTTGAAAATGCAATATTATTGTAAATCGAATCATCAAAAAGAATTGCTTCTTGCGGCACTATACTCATTTGGCTTCGAAGCGCATCTTTTTTAAAATCCCGCACATCATGGTCGTCAAGCAAGACCTCGCCTTGATTAACATCATACAAGCGATACAATAACTTGATAAGCGTTGACTTGCCACTGCCTGATGGTCCTACAATTGCGACTTTTTTTCCCTGTGAGATTGACAGCGTGAAATCCTTAAACAACCACGAGTCGTGATATTTAAACCACACATTTTTGAAATGCATACGACCTTGCGCAATCATAGGGTCTTTTGCACCCGGTTTGTCCTGCACTTCATTTTTCTCTTTTGCGTACTGGAATAAGGATTCAAACGCGGCCATGTGACGATAAAAACCACGAATTGCCCACACAAAATTGTAGAGCTGACCAATTACTCTGCTTGTTGCGGTATAAATGAGTGTCAACGTTCCAATACTCATCGTACCCTGCACTACCCCGAATGCCGGAATAAATAGGAGAAAGACACCTGCAATTCCTACAATAATCATTTGTCCTGCGCTTGCAAAACGAAAATAATCCCAATCCCGTAAACTTGCATTCAGTGTGTTTTTGGTAATGTTTTTAAAACGCGCACGAACCGCGCGTTCCTTGCCAAAATACTTGACTGAGGAAATGTTTGTTAAAAAATCACTAATGTTTGCTTTCTCAATATCCGCTGTGTTATTTGCAGCCACATTCGCTTCTTTTTGCGCGTTTTGCATGATAATAGTAAAACCAATAAAGAGCAGTGAGAAAAATAAGAGCGCACCTGCGGTCAGGGTATCAAAATAGAACACAAGCGTGCTCACACTCAACAAGCCAAATAGAGTTGGCAGCACGTTAAATACAATCATATCACTCATGCCTTCTATTGAACCTGCCCCTCTGATAATGCGCGAAATAAGCGCGCCTGTCTTGTTTGAGGTGTGAAAGCGGTAAGATAAGCCGATAATGTGATTGAAAAATCGTTGTTTTACATCACGAATCAAATAACCCTCAAAACGATTAATTGCATGGATGTGCACAAAACGAAGCACTGACCGCACAACCACAAGCACAATACTTACTGCTGCTAAAAAGAGGAGCACGCGTGAAAATCCTGCTTTTGAGAGCGTTCCTGAAATGAAGCGGGCAGCATCATCAACAAGAAACTTAAAAATAATTGAAGGAGCAACCGCAAATAATTCAACAACAAGTGCTAAACTGGTAACGAGAAAAAACAACCATTTGTATTTTAAAACAAATGAGAAGTACAGTTTGAGATTGAACCTAAAATCAATGGAGTCATGCTGCTCACGTGCCATGAAAACGTTGTATTCAGGCTATATTTATAAAAAGTGCGAATAAGGCTTTGGTAAATATTTATTAAAGAACAGAGCGGTATACTACGTATGCGCGTACAATTGCTTATTCTTGTCTCTTTTATGCTTATGAGCCTGCAAAGCGCCCACGCACTCGTGCTCGTGCAAGGAAACGTAATGCAAAACATTGCTGATGACGCGTACGTGTATGGTAAGGTTATCACCGTCGCTGGCGACGTGCAAGGAGACCTTGTTGTTGCAGGCGGCGTTGTTACGGTAACCGGCGACGTGTTTGGCGACCTTCTTGTGCTTGGCGGCGTAGTAAATATCAATGGTGCGGTTGGTGATGACTTGCGCGCGTTTGGAGGCGTTATTCGCAGCAGCGCGCGAACTGGCGGCGACTTTGTGGGGGTGGGCATGCAAGTATTTGTTTTAGATGAAGCGCGCATTGAAGGAAACTTTGTGGGCATGGGCTCTTCTGTTTTTCTAAGCGGAATTGTTGACGCAAACGCAACTATCCTTGCAGACACGTTTGACTTTGGCGGAAGCATCGCTCAAAACGCGCTTATCAACGCATCAACGTTCACTAATCAGGGAACCGTTAGCGGACAAACGCTTTTCACGCCCGCTGATTCGCGCTCGTATGATGTTAACCAACCCGAACTTTTTTCAACTGCGCTTGCAGCACTCATACTTGGACGCGTGCTCTCAGCTCTGTTCTGGGCGCTTGGCGTGTTCGTGCTTGGATGGTTGCTTCTTAAGTACGCACCAAATATTATGAACAATGCGCCAAAACACATGCGCGAAAAGCCGGTTTTCCACGCCTTTCGCGGATTTTTCCTTGTAATTGGCATCCCCCTTATTCTTATCCTGCTTGCGCTTACTATTATTGGACTGCCCATCACAAAAGCAGGACTTCTCGTATACGGCATAGTTTTCATGCTTGTTGGGCCCGTGTACTCTATTGCATTTGGTAATTGGGTCTATCAACGTAATGGCAAAAAAAAGACCGCACCTGAACAAAAACTCTTAGTCGGTGTTGCAATCATCACTATTATACGCCTCATACCTTTTGTTGGTGTTACATTTCGTTTTGTTCTTTTTGTTATTGCATTTTCAGCACTTGTCCAAACACTTCATGAAGTATACGAGAACGCACGAAAAGCAAAAGCAATCTAATTATGGCAGTGGCGTGTTGAAAAAACCAAGCGCGCCTGCAAGTTTAACGGGCTTTGTTTTTTTTGCGTCACGCAACACAAACCCACGCACAGGAACGCGCGTGTATCGGTCAGTTGCCCAATGTTTATCCTGGTCAGCGCGCAATTCTGTAAGGGTTTTGTATTCTTTTACTGCGCACAATACTGCGCTTCCAATAACGCATCCTTCATACACGTGTTCAAAGCCAAAGCGCGCGCATGCTTGTTTATCAGTATTTTTTGATGCATGAATCAAAAATCTTCCTCGAAAATGCGTGTTCCACGAGCGAAGCTCAATGGTTTTCTTACCTTCAACAATAAGCTGCGCCCACGGCTGCTTGAGCGAGAGCGCTTTCACTTTTTTTCACCAGATTCGCGCGCAGCGCTTGCAATACGATACGCAACACTCATCACAAATTCAACACTAATAATAAACACAAAATAGTAAAGCAATGTTCTCCAGCCCGCAGCAAATCGCACAAGCGTTCGTGCTGCTTCAATCACTTGCAAACCGCTCACGTCAAGAAGCAACACGCCCATAAGCGTGAAGGGCAAGAGTTTTGCTAAATCCCTTGCTAAATCTTCATTGTAGTAGGAGAGCACGCGGATCGTGCCAACAATTGCCATGCTTAAGAGCATGACTTGCTCAACAGGTCGTGATTGTGCAAGAACTGCAAGCAAAAGTGCAATAATAATAAACGAGAAAAATGCGATAAGCGGAAACACAACAACGTAGAGCAATGAATATCCCGCAATGTTTGCTGTTTTTTTGATAAATTCATGCGATGCGTAATCATATTTGTGTAAGTCAACACTAAAAATATCACGCTTTGCAATCACGCTATTAAATTTGAATACAAAAAGCGCATACACCACAATGCCCATTACATACAATACAAGCGAAGTTACTGATGCGCTAAAATCCCCCGCACTCAATCCATAGGTTTTGGCAAGCTCAGCAAGTGTTACCATTACTCTTATGTTTGTTCATGTATTCTATATTAAGTTTATTTCTCACACGCGAAGAGTTTTATTTGCTAATCACGTATAGTGTTCGTGTGGTAAGTGAAGAGATTATTCGCCTTGAAAACGTGCACAAACACTACGTTATGGGAAACGTTATTGTCAAAGCTCTTTCAGGTCTTTCCCTTTCTATTAAGCGCGGCGAGCTTGTTGCCATAGTGGGTTCTTCTGGCAGCGGCAAGTCAACAGCGATGCACATTATTGGCGCGCTTGACACGCCAACAAAAGGAAACGTATATTTTGAAGGAAAAAATGTTTCCCGCTTTTCTCAAGACGAGCTTGCCCAACTTCGCGGAAGAAAAATCGGCTTTGTCTTCCAGCAATTTAATCTCATACGTTCATCAACTGCGCTTGAAAACGTGCTTTTACCTACGGTTTTTTCAAATAATGTGGACTCAGACCCAAAAAAGCGCGCCATACAAATCCTTCGGGATGTTGAACTTGGTGATCGCATAGCACACAAGCCAACTGAACTTTCAGGGGGTCAACAGCAACGTGTTGCAATCGCACGCGCCCTTATAAACGACCCGCCAATCATTCTTGCAGATGAGCCAACGGGAAACCTTGACTCAAAAACCGGAAAACTCGTGATGGATTATTTGCGAAAGATAAACAAAGAACAAGGAAAAACAGTTATTATCGTCACTCACGATCTTGACATTACAAAATACCTTGACCGCATTATTCATCTCAAAGACGGGAGGGTCGTATGATTGAAGCATACGTGCACATTGCGTTTCAGGGAATGAAAAGCAGAAAGGTTCGCTCATGGCTTACCCTGCTTGGCATAGTTATTGGCATTGCAAGCGTTACTGCTCTTATCTCGCTTGGTCAAGGTGTTGATGCTGCACTCCAAGAGCAATTTGAAATCATTGGCGGTGATAAGCTCATTATTCTTCCTGGCTCAGGAGAAGGCATTGCAGGATTTATCAGCTCAACTACAACTGCTTCAAAACTTACGGAAAAAGATTTAGACCTTATTGAACGAACGCCAGGCATAAAATCAACTTTTTTCTATATTCTTGGCAGCGGAACCCTGCTTCACAAAGGTGAAGCATATGGGGGCTGGGTTATGGGCATTCCTTCAGATGAACGAAGCGAACTTCTCACGCAAACGCAAGGCTACGAACCTGAATTTGGCAGGCTGTTTAAAGAATCAGACCGATATGGTGTGCTTGTTGGCTACGACTTGTGGGCAACAGATATGGTATTTTCAAAGCCCATTCGCCTGCGCGACACTATTACCATAAATAATCAAGCCTTTCGCGTGGTCGGGCTTATGAGCAAAGTTGGAAACCCGCAGGATGACCGAACAGCACTCATACCAGAAGATGCTGCGCGTGAGATGTTTAACAAACCCGACCAATATGACGGGATTTTTGCTCAGGTTTCTCCGGGCATTGTTCCCGCGCAAATGGTTGAAATACTCAAAGAAAAATTGCGCGACTTGCGCGACGTTAAAGAGGGAGAAGAAGACTTTGTTATTGAAACCTCAGAGAACCTTATAAAACAAGTTGGCGCTATTATCGCAATTGTGCAGGCAGTGTTCATCGGAGTTGGCGGCATCTCGCTTGTTGTTGGCGGCGTGGGTATTATGAACACTATGTACACAAGCGTGCTTGAGCGAACAAGAGAGATTGGTATCATGAAAGCAGTTGGTGCTAAAAATAACCAAATCCTTTTTGTATTTCTTATTGAATCAGGACTCTACGGGCTTGTTGGTGGCCTGATAGGAGGACTTTCTGGCATAGAGATTTCAAAACTCTTTGAGCTTGCCATACGCGCGTCAGGCTCGTTTGAAATTTTCAAAGTCAACTTTTCACCGCTTCTCCTGCTTGGCGTGCTCACCTTTTCATTTTTTGTTGGCGTGATTTCAGGCGTGCTTCCTGCAAAACAAGCAGCAGAACTCCAGCCTGTTGATGCGCTGCGCTACGAGTAACACATAAAAGCATAGACTACCAAAGAATGAGTATGACCGGGCAGACCGCGCCAATTATTGGCGGCATTATTTTTATTATTATTGGCGCGTACTTCTTGTTGAGTAACCTTGGTATTTTGCGCATCAATTTTGGACTTATCTGGCCATTTTTTTTGATACTTCCCGGCTTGTTTTTAATTGTTTCAAGTTTTGCAAAAAAACGCTAAAACAGCATTAATTGAAGCAGCGACAAGCCCAGCATGATAACAACTACAACACCTCCTGCAACAATCATTTTCAACCCGCCTAACCATGCTTCTTCTTTACTGAGCGTGCTTACAAATAAGCCGAGAAAAAACAATGCGCTGACTGCCAGGCTAAGCGTGATAAAATATGCAAAATTAAGCGCTATAATGCCTGCGTTTGTTAAAAGAAAGGGGATAATAAGAATAAGCGTTATAATAAATGGCGAGCCTCCATCAATAATTCCAAGAATTATGCTTTGTTCTTGAATAAATTTACGCTAGCGCACTCTTGCGTGTTTTAATTCTTTTTCAAGGTCGTGAAATCGTTTCAAACGCTCAGCTTTTTCAGTAAAATATGCTCCCCACAAGCCTGCAACCGCAATTGCAATTGCTGCGCCAACACACCCAAGAATGATAATACCCGGTTGTTTAACACCGCTTATCCAAAATCCTGCAAGAATACCAATAACAGTAAGAATTCCATCAAAGGTATTTTTCACAAAATATCTTCGCGCAATCGGGTCATACAATGCTGCATTGATGATTTGCACAAACAGGTTAGTCATACTAAGGTATGGGTTAGTGTATCCTAAAAAACTTTTATCCAACTCCTAACACGCGCAATCCCGTAAAAATGCTTACTGCAATAACTGCGCTCACGGGAAGCGTTACTATCCATGAAAATATGATTTCTTTTACAAAATGGGTATTCACGCTTCTATGGCGTGCAACACCTGCTCCTGCAAGTGCAGAAACAAACACAATAGTACCGCTAATAGGCATGCCAAGACTGGTAAATAGGGTCAGCACGACCAGACTTGATAACTGGACTGCAACCCCGCTTGACGGGTTAAGTTCCGTGAGCTTGGTGCCTAGTGTTCTAATAACGCGCTTTCCAATGGTGACAATACCAAACGCAAGACCTGCACCACCAATAATTCTAAAGAGCAGGGGGTTTTGCGCTTCAAAAAAGAAGATAGCTTGGGCAACATCATTTGCTGAGCGAACAAAAATAACGCCTAATACGAGCGCGACTTGCGCGTAGGAAAGAACGCGTTCAATGCGCTCGCGCACACCAAAACTCTTTATCGAACTAAACGTGAGTTTTGCAAACACACGATAACTTACAAACGCGAACACAAACCCGCTGAGCGGTGAAATAATCCAGGACGCACCAATACCCACAAGAGTTTTTAAATTGAGCATGTTACCCGTGAGCAGGGCAACACCCGCAATTGCGCCAACCACGCTTACTGTGCTTGAAATTGGCCAGCCTTTAAATGACGCAATCATAGACCACACCGCAACGCCAAGAAGAATGGCAAACACATGTGCAATACCAAAACTGTTCGTGGCAATTTCTTCTCGAAGCGTGTGTGACACATTTCCCCCAAAAAGCGCTGCGCCAAGCATTGCCGCAATCGCGCCAAAAAACACTGCGTGCGTTACTTTCAATGACTTGCTTGCAACCGGACCTGCAAGGTTAACATCATTTGCGCCAATACCCCACGCTACGTATAACGCAATGAGAACAGAAAAACTCTCAACAAGCATTTTCCAAATATATTTAATCTCTTAACTCTCATAAGCATTGTGGACTATGGGCATTATCTCTACTCTTAAAAAAATCATATTTCCAAACACAACCTCACTTATGGACATGCTTATCAACCACTCAAAAATAAGTGTGCGCGCAGTAGAACAGCTTGACACCTGCGTGCAAGCATTTTGTGACCAAACGCTTGTAGTGCAGGACGTGCAAAAAATTGACGCGCTTGAAGATGAAGGAGATGCAATTAGTTACAAACTCTCTCAAGAACTCTTCAAAGGCGCCTTACTGCCCTACACGAGTCAGGATTGGGTTGAACTTGTTGAGCTTGTGGACACTATTGCTGATGACAGCGAGCGTGCAGGTAAACTGCTTATTGTGCACAAAGTAAAAACGCCCACACACGTAAGCGGACAATTGCTTGCACTTGTTCGTCTTGGCAAGGAATGCGCACAACTGCTCTCACGCGCAATTGAACAGCTCAACATAGACATGACAAAAACAGAAGATGTGATTGAGCAAATACGCTTCAAACGCCATGAAGCGCGGCGCGTTGAATACGCGCTCTTTTCTGATTTGTTTGACGCAAAACAACTGCCTGAAAAAGATGTGCTGTTTCTCAAAGAAATTGCGTACTGGCTTGCACAAATCAGCAACACGTCAAAAAAAGCGGCAAACCGCATTGCCATGATGGCAGTTAAATACTCCTTCTAGTTGACACTTGTTTTTTTCCTTAAAAAAAAAAGGCTAAAAAAAGAATTCAAAAGCTCATGTCATTAACTCGCCTTACCTGAGAGCACGCCGTTGTCAAATTTGCTTTGTCCCTGCCAGGTGTAAGAAATGCCCACATCCACAGAGTATTGAGAACCTTGTGGCAGGAGGCCTGTTTCGTTAATAGAGTATTCTATTTCACCGTTTGGTCCAAGCTGGATGCTTGACGAGTTTGTTACTTCTGTTCCGTTGCTTGATTCAGTAACAGACACGGACGTGATGGTTATAGTGCTTCCGAGTTGGTTTCCAAGTGTAAAGTTCACAATACCATTTTCAGCTGCACCATTGTAGCTAAACGCGTCAACTTTAAAGCTTGCAAAACCACTGGCTGTTTCTCCTGTCCATGCGCTTGGGTTGAACACGTTCATTGCGAACAATGCTGCAACCACAACAACAATGATTAGGATGGCCCAGCCATACGTCATGAGATATTCCAAGGCAGTTTGTCCTTTCTTCATAAACATCCCCTAAGGGAATACAATGCGCTTGTCTTTTAAAAACATTACTGGAACGTGCCTAAACTCTGTGTAAGCACAATCTGGATGGCATAAAATATTGAGAGTGAAATAACAAGCAAAAGCGGCACGTATTTGAAGCCTTTTTTTGCTGAACCCCCTTCAATCATACCAATTATAAGCCCGCCCATGATTGAACCAATAATGAGATTGATTGTTGAAAACTGGATGAGAAACGGAATTGAAACATCAGAACCCGAAAGTTTGATAAAACTTGATTCCAGCACGTCAGGAGGGATGTCAATTGACGCGACCATATTGCCAATAGTTGAGGTCAAATAAATTGAAATGCCATACAATAGAGGAGATGCCAGACCAATTGCGATAAAAATGAAAATAATATACATCACAATGCTTGCGCGAATTTCCTGCTTCATCAATTGAAGGTTTCGCACGTTTTGCGAACTTTCTTCAAGCAGGGTTGCAAGCTCGCCACCTGAACGAATACCCTCAGTAAGAAGGCTTACGGTTTGTTTTAATGACTCTGAGTTGATGCGTGTTGCTACATAACTTAATGCTTCAATAAAACTTTCACCAGTAATTGTTTTTTTAAGGCTTAATCTGATTTCTTGAGAGAGAATGCCAAACTCGTCACGTGAACTCACAATCATTGCTTTTTCAGGAGTCATGCCAGAACGCATGTTTGCAACAACAAGCGAGAGCATGTCAGGAAGCACGCTTTCAACAAAGGTTGTTCTGCGGTCTTCACGAATCAGTATCCACACATAATTGAGAACAGCAACGCCAACGCCAAGCACAACGCCAAGACCCGCTGAGATGCGCGCGTCTTGCGTGATTTCGTACGTGACCATAACCCCTGCAATCATGCTCAATACGCTAAACACAAGCACGAAGCCAAGCCAATCATCTCCGTGTATGTCTAAGCCTGCATAAATGAGCAATTGGTCAAAATAATTGACAAGCCGACCTGGAAGGAGCTTGCCAATCCGCTTGTACCATCGAAATTCGCTCATATTCCCACTATTGGTCGTCGTGATTTAACAACAGTCATAAACATGAATTGGAAAATGGCAAGGAAGAAGGTGATGCCCCAAAAAATGTTTTTTGGAATTGAAAACCCAAAAAATGAGCCAAGAATGATAAGAAACGTGATACCCAGTGAAGGCACAACCACGGTTAACATCATATACATCATTGCCATTGGATTAAGTTGTGAACCATAATTCTTGATTTTAATAAGGTGTTCGCGCATCAGGTTGTCGACCATGCTCTGAATGTTTGTTTCAATACTCACACCAGCTTTGATACTGTTACTAATCTGCCAACCAATGCGTCGAAACGTTGCAGACGGGTTTCGAAAGGTTAAGCGCTCAATTGCTTCAATCTGGGGAATCCCGCTTTCAATTTCGTTTACGGTTCGCTTTATTTCATCAGATACCACGCCGAAATTCTGATGCCCCACGCCCCGTAAGGATTCATAGAGGGTAATGCCCGATTTAAGGCGGATAAGCAGGTTTCGAAGCGCAAAAAGAAGCTTTTCATCGATTTTAGAACCGCGCCGTGATATGGCAACTTTTGGATAGGACAATTGCATAAGCGTCATAAATCCAAAAATGCCTGCAATCCAGAACCCAATAATCATAAGATTCTCCTGTTTGAGAATCTGAGAAATAACAAGATACGACGCGATTGCAAGTATGACTAAATTAACTGTTGATGAAATAACCACATACGTTAAGTAATCTTCAGCTGTTGTGTTCATATCCGCCTGGCGCAGCTCAGTATTCAAATTAGGAAATAACGGAAGAAAGATGCGTGCAATACCCCGAAAGCGCGGGCTTAACACGACAATAAGCGGCAGAGGCATTAATGAGAAGGGAAGCGATTTCACTTCTTAGCCACCCGCGCTACTCTTTTTTTTGCGCTCTTTTTTGTCACACGCTTTTTTTTAGCGGCTTGCTTTTTTGCCGGCTTCTTTTTTACTCCGCTTTTTTTTAGCGAGTTTTTTGCAACTTTTCTTGCTGGTTTTTTCGTTGCACCGCGCGTTTTTGCCCGCTTTTTTGCGCTTTTTTTTCTTGCGTTCTTTTTCTTTGCTGACTTTTGCCCTGACTTCTTTTTTGTTGCGCGCGCATGAACCGGTTTTGCACCATGCGGGTGCGTGCTTCGCGTGTGACGCGCAAGCTCAAGGGGTCGAGAAAATGTTTTCGCGCACTTCTTGCACGCGTAGCCCTCCTTTTCCATGCGGGTTTTTTCTTCAGGAAGCATGCCTTTTTCTTTTTGCTCTTCTTTTTCTTGAAGCGTGTGCAACAACTCAGTTGGCGACTTATTTTTGCTTGCGTAATCTTCAATTGTTTTATCGTCAAAATAGAATTCACTAATTATGCGCCCCACATCATTGAGTGCTGTTATGTTTTTTGCAACCATCCATTCTAAAATCTTTTTTCTGCGCAAAAGCTCACGATTCAAATCTTCCTGCTCCATTCCCGTGTGCAATCGCAATTCGTTGAGAAGACGAATGCTTTCATTTACAATCGTAATCTTGTCATCAACAGGCCTCCACCGATAGAGCATGTTGATTTCTGTTTCATCAAGCTCTTTATTTGTGCTAATAATTTCAGCAATCTGAAAGAGCCGGCGAATACCGCGCCTGCGATGACGAAACATAACTGCAATAAGCGGCAGGGTTTCAATCTCTTCAAGAGGTAAATTAATTGGCGGACTTGTCATACGCCGCGTTGTCTGTTCAGCAGTATCTGCGTGAACGGTTGCGTACACTGAGTGGCCCGTGTGCATTGCTTCAAACATGACTTCTGCTTCCTTTTGTCTGCGAACCTCACCTACAATGATACGGTCAGGGCGCATACGAAGCGAGTTTATTAACAAATCAAGCATGGTTACTTCTCCTTTTCCTTCAGGATTTGCACCGCGCGTTGAGAGCGGAACCCAATGCAAAAACTTTGGCAACTGCAACTCGCGTGTTTCCTCAATTGAAACCACGCGCTGGTTTGGCGGGATAAACGGCAGAAGCGCTGCAAGAAAACTTGATTTTCCTGACGCAGTACCACCACTAATAATAATTGAAATCTCATACTCCACTGCTATCCATAAAAACGCGGCAACTTCAGCAGAAAGGGTTTTGTTTTTGATAAGTTCAATAACCGTCCACGGGTTTCGTCTGAATTTTCGAATGGTAATAGTGTTTCCTTTTGTTGAAATAGGAAACAATGTTGCATTCACGCGGTCACCAGTCATAAGGTGGGCGTCCATAAGCGGGCTGAGCGTGGTAATGTCCTTTCCAACGCCACGACCAATTTTTGATGAATAATTGTAGATTACTTCATCATCACTGAGAGTGACATCACTTTTGAGCCAGCCAAACTGTTTATGATACACCCACACCGGCTCGTTTGAATTGTTAATAACCACTTCCTCAAGGTTTGAATCAGCAATAAGCACCTCAATCTTGCCGAGTCCAAGCATGTTTTGAATAAGTGTTCCTGCAAGAATTTTTTGCTGCGGTTGGGAGAGTGTGGGCACTTCTTCTGCAATGATGCGCGTGATGTTTTTGAAAAACGTTTGCTTAAGTTCGGTGAGTTTGTTCACGTCAAGCACGTCCTGGCGGCTAATGCTATACGTTGCTACAATGTTTTCACGAATATGCTGCATGAGCACTTGTGTTCCGCGCGGAATATGTGGCAGGGTAACTAAGTAGAGCGGGACGAATTCGTTTTCGCGTCTCGCAATGCGGATTGTGACTGGCACAAAATCCACTTCCATAGTGTAGGTATCAAGCACTGTTTCTTTCATGGTATGCCTTTGTTATGCGCAAGTAAGGAGGTAAGAGCGGCAGTTTTGGATACACCAGCGTTGCAAGACCATACTTGTCTAAAATGCGCGCCCATTTTTCAACAATTTTTTGAGAAACGCCAAGTTCTTTTGCAATGTTACCCAGTGAAATCTTTTCGCGCGACGCAACAATACTTAAAATACGGTCAAGGTCAGTGCTAATCTGAAAGCGTGAACTGCTTTGTTTTTTTGCTGCTGGTTTTGGATGATTAATGTTTTTGAGAATGTGGTCAATAATTTCTTTTACTTCATGGGTTACTTCCTTATCTAGCGTTACTATTTTTGGCGTGCTTTTTGCAAATGAGCGCAAGCTTGCCAGTTTATTTTGAAGTGCGACAAATTGTTCTTTAACGTATGCGTCCTCTCTAAGCAGGCGACGTGCACTCTCAACGCGCTTATGTGTATCCTCCCCCATCCTAGTATCATCTCACAATTATATTATAAAAAGCATTCGTGCTCGCGAGTTTAGCGCTTTTTTTTGCGCTGTTTTTTTACGGGTT
The DNA here is from genome assembly GCA_002763265.1 of archaeon CG10_big_fil_rev_8_21_14_0_10_43_11. NCBI lineage: Archaea > archaeon CG10_big_fil_rev_8_21_14_0_10_43_11. Next base: position 14,485 of record PEZQ01000011.1, read on the forward strand.
GTTTTTTCTTTTTTGAAAACAAACCGCTTAAAAACCACTTTTTTTTGCGCGCTTTTTTTGTACTTGCCAGTCTTGTTTTTTTTGCCTGCACTGTTTTCAAACCCGCAGGCTTGCTAAGCCCTAATGCTCTTACCCGCGTAATTTTTAACTCAAGCTCGCGAATTTCTTTTTCCAATTCTTTGAGCCGTGCTTGTTTTTGTTTTGGCAGTTTTGACAATTCTTTTAAAACGCGGTTAATCTCGCGAATATGCGCATTGCCTGACGCGATGGTTTTTTTGTCTTTTTCTGTTTTTTCTTTTTTCTTATTTAACGCGTTTTTTTGTGCCCGTTCCTGTTCACGACTTTTAATAAGCTCAGCTTGTTTCTCGTGTAGTGCGGGAATAATGCGCTCTAAATAGTGCTTGTACGATTCTTTTACGTTTTTGACCTCTTCTAAGTAGTCTAGAGAATCATGTTTTGAATGCTCAAACACCTGCTCAATGTGTGCTACTCCCCGAAAAGATTCATCCATTACTAACTTAGATACTTGTTTGCACATAAAAAAGCTTTTCTCTAGATGCGCGTGTTCACGCGCACTTCATTTAGATAATCATGCGCGCTCAATTCTGAAGCATACGCTGGCTTAAGTGAGGCTCCCTGGAAGTGGATGGTAAGATTCACCCATTCTGCAATGGAAAAAAGCACATTTGAGCCGTCAATAATGAGTGTGCTTGGCGTAAAATTGAATGCCACATACCCTGCATAACTTGTGCGTGTGAGCGTTACATTAAGCACTCCGCTTTGTCCAGTAACAAACCATGTTTGCGCACTCCCATCATCAAAAGTGACGTTAAGAGGGCCGGGCACGTATGAAACGTCCCAGTTTGCCGTGCTCTCAGCATCGCTTACAAGCGTGATTGCAAGCGATGAGAGCGCGTTACTTGGCAGGACTATGCTGTTATTTGATTCATATACAAATACGAGGTCGTCTCCTATCACATACGTGTTGTTTGCGCCGGTGAGCTGTGCTTGCGCTTCGCTTGTGTTAAGACTTATATTGGTAAAAGATTCAACTTTGTACAGTGTATTTATGAACGCACCAAATTGTGTAACACTTTCATTTTTGAGCGCGCTGTCATTTGCAAGAGGAAAGCTCATGCGAAGCACGTTTTGGCTGTCTCCTTCAATACCCAGCACGTTGTAGTATGCATGTTTGATATTGCTGATGATGCTTGTTGTTTTTTCTGCAGTAAGAAACTGGTGCAGGCTTTCTTGATGCAAATTGTATTCTGTAACAAGTATGCCTATGCTGATGTATAAAAAAATCATAAGCATGGTAATTCCCGTTGTGTACACAATTCCTTTTTTCATGTTGTCAGCCTCAAAATAGCGATTCCTAGCGTGGGCGTTGTGTTTAAGTAATAGAAGGGATGCTTAACCGTGATAAAATCATCAGTCACGTCTCCTGTTCGCGCAAGCAGGTACGCAGTGAAGTTTGTATTGTAATACCTGATTTCAAATTCGTATGTTTCAAAAGGAAATATGAGGTCAAGCTGTTGTGCAATGCGCGTTTCATTCTGGGTTTCAAACGCGTGGGTAAGGTCAAGAATGCGAAGCGCATCACGCGCTTTGAGTGTGAGAAGCACGTTTTTTTCCATAACTGGTTCGGTAATGTCTGCTTTGTAGATGAGAAGCGTGGTAAATGAGAGTGCAATAACAATACCTATCATCAAATCAATTGATAAAATCACTCCTTTTTTCATTCTATCACGCCTACAATAACCCGAACACGCGTGCCATTCCACAAAGCATACCGGTTAATCACGCTCACTTTCGTAAACGAACTTGCGCTAATGTTTGGTTCGCGCACAAGGGTTTTTGTACTTGAAATATTAAGCACTTCAAGATAATAATCATCACTCAAGCCAAGGTCTGTTTTCACGCGTGTATAGTTTGAGCGCACCACATCAAGAAACACGTTAAATGCCGTGTCATTAATCACGTTATCCGAAAGAACAAACTGCAAATAGGTACTGTTTTCATTTACAAAACCCACGTCATGCTTCATAAACAATTCTGAAATTGGGATAAGCGTGCTCACACTTTTACTAAACGCTGCAGCGCGCTCAATTTTTTGCGTGTTCTCAAGCCACATGTATCCGAGAATGGAGAGAAAAAGAACAAGCATGAACGCGCTTGCAACCATATCAAATGCAATAATTTGTCCGCGCTTTTTCATGAAAATATCACCACTCCGTTTGTGCTTGCTAGTGAAAGATTAAAGGTCACGCTCAGATTAAATGAGGTTATCACACTGCTATTGCTGTATGAGTTATACACGTTTAAACAACCAATTTCATCTTGTTCACGGGAAATAAACATGATTCGCGCAGAAGGTTGTGCACTGAGATTGAATGGTTGTGAAAACTCCATAACAAACGTGGTGTTGTTGTGTTTTCCTACATTGTCAAGCGCGAAATTGAGCCGGTTGCACACGCTTTGTAAATACTCAGCACGCTGCTGTTTGTAGAGAAGAAATGTTTTGTCATCAAGTGTTGCAAAGGCAATAGTTATTATTACAAGAATCAGGATAATTGCAAACAAGCCTTCAAGACTCACCTGTGCTTTCAGCGTGAACTCACCTCAGTAATGGTTATTTGCGGGCTAAACAATTCTTTTAGATATTCTTCTTGCGCAGTCTCACAGGTTAATTCTGAAATGGCTTGCAGCTTGAATACTGAATAATGGTTTCCAACAGGCATGCTTGTCCTCCACGCTGAATTAAAGAGTTGCACATTATGTGACTGGTACGCGCCTACTTCATAACCTTGCGTGAGGTCGTTTGCATCAATTGCATGCAAAATTGCTCCTGCGGTTTGGTCTGAAAAATTGTATGACACCCACGGTTCTGTTACGCGTTCTGAAGGGGAAATGCTTCCTGTTTTTGCGCGCAAGCCAGAGAGCGGAACATAGCAGACCGTGTCAACATGGTTAATCATGGAAAAGGCACCCTGTTTTGGCCAGTCACAATTGCATGAGCCATGGTCAGAATAGATTGCACTAAACACCGTCCAATTCTGGTACAAATACGAAATTGCCTTGTTATAATCAAAGAAAAACACCCACGTAAAGGTGAAATTTCCTACATCCGTTGTATTCCCGTCATACGTGAGCGTTACTGCTGTTTGGTACACTTTAGTATTATCAACTGTTTTATTTTGCAGGGTTTTTGGTTTGTAATAAATGTAAGGCTGGGAAATCTTGTAATATGACCATATCTGAAAATAATTATTGTTCGGCTGAAACACATGTTCTTCAGCAGGAGTTCTAAACTCAGTTAAGCCCCCCTGTGAATCAAACCAATCGCTTTGCACAATGTTTTTTGTTAGGTCAATAGTTGCAACTTTATTCCAGTCATCATTAAACCAGTACTGTGCAGCAAGACCCGTGCTTTGCTCAACAATGCGCGCTCGCTGCTGGTAGTTTGGGGAAGGTTTTGAATCGTTGAGCGTGTCAAAATACACGTAAAACGTTCTGTTTGTTCCTGCAGGGTTTGTGCCGTTTAAAAACCAGGTAAGTTCGTCTCGTGACATTTCATAGTCATAAGGAAGCTCGGTTATGTTTTCAACAACCCGAATTGAGTTTGGGTCAAGGGTTTCATAGGAGGGCAGGTATTGGGATAAATCAATAACTGCATGAACTAATTCATTATTGCGCGCGTAATCGCCCATGCTCACATTAAGTTTAATACGATAATTCCACGAGAAATTCCACCAGTCAGTTATGACATAAAAAATTCCAGAAACGCTTGCGACGTTGCCTGCAAGGTCGCTTACGGAAATGTTGTACTCGTACTCGTCTGCTTGTGCAATAATAGTATCATAATTTTCAGAATCAAGAAGTCCAATCATTGCTGAGGTGGAATTTTCCCACAGCCCGCTTGGATGTTTAATGGCAAAAGATGCGTTAGCAAGTCCTGCGTTATCGCTTGCCGTTACTGAGAGCAATGCAAAGTTCTCTGCACCGCCTTCAAGCGGGAATGGCGTTGCATTGTACTCAATAATGGTTGGCGACGTGTAATCGCTTAAGTCAGTGGTAAAAAATCGGTTTGTTGCATTCACGTTTCCAAACAAGTCGCGGCAGTACACGCGTATGCTGTGCGTGCCGTTTGTTGTGTTTGCCACACCAAAAAAGTTTGCTTGAGAATCATTTGACAGTGTTACATTACTCCCACTATCAAGCACGTATGTGCACCACTGCGCTTGCTTTGAAACCGTGGCATTCAGATTAATTTCACTTGTAAAATAGGTCTGATTAAGCGGTGAGTCAAGGGTAATTTGGGGAATGCTTGTGTTAAGCTCAAATGATGCGAGCGCGCTTTGCGTGTTTGTGTTTCCTGATGCATCAGCACAACGAACATAATACACATGCGCACCATCACTTAACCCGCTTAATTCTTGCTCATGTTGGGTTACGTTTGTTACACTAAATTCTAACGGCATAGACTCGTATGCTTGATTGTTTGTTGCATAACGGCAGAGCGCAACTTCATTTGTGCGCACACTCAAATTCAGGGTGGTCTCATGCTGCAATCCTTGCGGCTCAATTCGCGTAATGATTGGTGCAACAAGGTCAACGTACTCAACATAGATAATTACTGGCACCACAAAAAATCGCTCTTCTTCATGAATGCTTACTTGCGCAAAATAATACCCATTAGAAACATTTCCATTAACTGCAAGCGTAAACATTTTTACCTCGCCTGCAGACAACTGGGCAACTGACGTGTTTCGAGCACTGCCATTAAATGTCAAGACATCCTCTGCGCCAGTTATGGCAAGCGAGATGTTGTAAAGCGGGTTGGGGTTGATGTTTACCATGTTAAAACTGATATTTGTGTTTGCACCCTGGCTCACGTTCACCTGTATGCGCTCAGGCGTGACCTGAAATTTAAAATAGGAGAATGCAATACCTTCATCAGGTCGCGCACTTACCTGCAACACGTAAATCCCGCTTTCAGGGGGAAGTGTTCCGTTCACGCTAAACACAAAAAACCGCGCGGAACTTGTCACAGTTCCTTGTCTTGTGACATATCCTACCTGCACGGTGTTATTGTCAACATAGGTGTCAGCAACACTTACTGCTTGAGGCATGCTGATAATAATTGTTTCAGTTTCAGGATAGCCTTTGAGAAACACGCGTTCGCTCACTACTTTAATCTGGTCAAGCGTGGCTTCTGTTGTCAAGTCATCAGCACGCTCCCTGTTTGAGCTGGAAATAACAACCATAACTGGAACAATAAGCATGAGTATGCCTGCAACAAAAACCATGTATTCAAGACTTACCTGCCCTTTATTCACCATAGGAAACATTCACCCATGTCACGCTTTGACCCACACCCATATTTAGCATACGAAACTGGAAGTACACACCTGCGCTGAGATTCAACGCGTCCCCACTCGTATAGTATGAACTACTTGTCCCATCAGGACCAGTGTAGGAAGGCCATGTTGCATTATTATTTGTCGTGCGCGCCTGCACGTTTACGCTTGGCGTGTTGAGCGTGATATTATGCCACGAGTATGTGTTATTTGCCTCAAACTCTTCTGACTCGTATGAACCTTGCATTGGAATATAGGATGTGGCCACTA
>PEZQ01000011.1:20149-22609 GCA_002763265.1 archaeon CG10_big_fil_rev_8_21_14_0_10_43_11
AATACGCAGATTTCGGTCATTAAAAATGCTTCCCGCAGTTGTAAATGAATAGTCAGGGTCATCAAACCGAATGCTTGAAAACGTGTTATTTAACTCATAATCGGTTTTGAGAATGTATGTCACGTTCATGCAGGTCCACGTGTCCTGCGCTGTGCTGTTGAGTGTTGTTACTGAAATGTTTGTAACACTTTGTGCATTGTAATTTGTTGTCGTTATGGTCTCTAGCCATGATTGGTCAGCAACACGTGAAACCCGCACGTCATTATCAACCGTGCCAGATACAAGATTGATATACAAGCAAAACGTGGCATTTTCAAAGGTTCTGTTTTTTGGAATGTCACTAATATTTACCCGCGTTTGCGACTCATACTCCTGTGATGAACGCACATACACGTCAGCAACTATGTCTGCTGCAGTGAGCACTTCTTCTTCATAGATGCGCGTCTCATCAACAGTTACCCCATTTGCGCTGGTATTAAAAAATGCCATGTCATAGGTTCCAGCGTCAAATTCTGCTTGTGTGCCAACCCGCCAGGCAAGAAGCAGGGGTGTAATATACGACTCAATTGTGATGGGGATAGCAACCGTGCCTAATTCGCTTTCCAAAAGCACCTGACCAAAAAAAGTGCCGCGAACGCCTGCTGTTGAAATATTTAATGGCAATACGCTATTTGCATTCGGGCTAAGCAGCGCGCTTGTCTGGTTTTCGTTAATCACGGTTGACGCGTTTAAATCAACCCTGTTTTCAACGCCTAAAATGGTTGCATTAATGGTGATGCTTGTGCTTCCTACATTGAACACCGTTATGTTCACGTGTTTATACCCTGAATCAGAAACAAGCACGCTCACGCGTTTAGGCTCGGCGTAGAAGGTTAATTCTTCAACAAGAAGGGTTCCGTTTGAGAAGGTGCTTACGCGCAACACATGCGCTCCCGTGCGTGTAGGAATCTCGCCAACAACGTCATAATCAAAACTGCGAAACACATCAGTAATCCCCCCTGTTTTTCCATAGTACGCGACTTGAAGCGTTTGATTTGCAATATATGTCCGGTTTGCAATAATCTGTTCAGGAATTGAGATGCGCACGATTTCACTTGCAGGATACCCCTGCGAATGCACTTTTTCCATGGTTAAAAAGAGGGTATTAACCACGTTTTCAACACCAACTGAACTTCCAAGTGCGCTAATTGACGTGTTATAGACGTAAATAATAGGTGCAATAACTGCAATAAGCACGGCTACTAAAATCATGTACTCAATTGCCACCTGTCCTTGTGTCATTCTTGTGCTTGCACCTGTATGCGGTCGAGATACAGCCTGTTTTGCGTTGCCTCTTTATTTCTGCTGTTGTCAACAAACGTAACATTCAATTGCCCGTCAGAAACACTGCTTGTTACGATTTGCGTGAATGTCTGGTCAGTGAGGCTGGTAATGTTTCCTACAAATACACCATCAGCATACACGCTAAACACCTCACCATCAGTTCTGCCTTCAACAGAGAGCGTGTACGTGCTAAACGCGGTTGAAATACTGTCAATGGTGTAGTTTGCATCCATTGAGTAATTTGTATATCCCGTAAGCAGGGTCACATTATCAATTTCAGCATCTTCATTGTTTAAACTCATGTGCCCGACAAACCTGAGGCCAAAATCAGGAATACTCGTGTTCTGTCCGGTTAGATTAAAAAATTCATTATGCCACGTATTGTCGTCATCAATATCTCCATCCCAACTATCAAGAATTGACCATGACCCGTTATAGATTTCAACACGCACATATTCACCGGTGTCAAACGTGTTTTCAATCCATCTCCATACATCAAGCTCTAAATGCGTGTGATTTTGCAAATCAAATGCGTTTGTTACGGTGAGATAACAGAGGTTGTCACAGTTGTCAATATGCGCAACAAGATTACTGCCATCTCCTCCAAGATTTTCTTCGTTTGTTCCAATATCCCAGCCACCATCCCCACTTTCTGTCCAATTGGTCCATTCAACATCATTACCAAATGTTTCAAAGAAAAGCGTGTAATTTGCGACTCCCCCCTCACCTTCATCTACTGTGCGAATCACATCGTCAGAATCATTGAGATTTGCAATGCTTCCTGACTGTCCAACACCAAACACGAATGATTCAGAAGTTACATTATAATACACATCAGAAAGTGCCGGCTTGTATTCATAGACTACGCTTATGTTATACCCAATTGGCGAAAATGACGCATTACCTCTGCTGTGGTTTACGCGCAGCTGGAAGTAGGTGTTGTTTGCCACGCTCAACGTCTGTGGTGAGATGTCATCAATATCTGTGTACGTTTCACCACTACAAAAAACATCATCACAACTGCGCACGCTCACGTCCAGTCGCAAAGCACCCCGTTCATACACGTCACGTATTTCTGTGTTGTTGAGTGTGCGGTTCCAGAGGGCGAATTCGTCGATGAGTCCGTTCCATCCGTTT